>DMCD01000048.1:3489-6693 GCA_003445895.1 Lachnoclostridium sp.
GCAAAGGCCGAAAAGGCCCCGACCTGCCAGTCATTCAGACCGCCGAGCATAAATCTCCGGTCACACCTGAGAAACTCCTCTTCACTGCCTTCCCGTAAGACCCCGAAATCTATGACGACAGCCTCCCGTCCCCGTTCCCGGCAGGAGAGGACCATATCCCTTCCTGCCGCGGGCATATATTCCACCGCCTGTATGGAAAATACTTCCGGAGGCGGTTTTCTGATATCTTTACCGGCAAAGACCGCATAGATCTTTGCAAAGTCGCCGCTCTCGTTCCACTCGAGAAGCGACGTTTTCCTGTGCCGCACGTCGGCAAGATAGGCTGCCAGCGTGACGGCAAAGTGGGTAGCCCCCACCGCATGACCGGCTCCGGCCACCCCATACACGGTCATCGTCCGGGAAATTTCCATCGTCCGTCCCTCCGCTGAAGCTTTTTCCGGAGATGGGAAAGCGTTCCCGCCCGGTCCCCGATGTATTCCGCAAAAATATTTTCCAGGAGCGCCGCCCGCTTACGCCTGGCGCTCACATCCATCCCCTCTGCCAGTCGCCGGCAGGGGATTTCCACCAGCTCCTCCGGCAGCACCGGATAAAATCCTTTTTCCGCGCCGCCAAAAAGAAGGATAAGATTCCGGCACCGGGCCATAAACCGCACCGCCTCCGCCGTCACCTCCCTGTCCCAGGGCTCTGCGCCGCAGATGAGAAGGGTAAGGTCCGCCTCTGTGTCTGCCGCCTGCCCGGTCCGGTCCGCGCAGTCATACACCAGAATGTCGCATTCCGGCTCCGGCAGATGCACCGATGGGCCGTAGGCGGGAAATATCCGGTAGGTTCCCGCATGGCAGACGCCGGTGGCATCCGGCAGGATATGTTCCGCCATTTTTCCCAGGGCGCCGCCCGGCGCTGTCTCCCGCAGAAGACAGGAAAGGCCTCTCTTCGCGGCATAGTCTGCCGTCTCCAGACAGAGTCTGGTGGTACCGAGCCCTCTTCTGCTCTCGCAGACGGCCACACGGACCATCTTCTGTTGATCCTCCGAACCGCCCCGGATAGCCAGAAGCTCTTCCAGCACCGCCCGGATGCTTTCCGGCCGCTCTTCTGCATGTTCCCTGAGGCACCGTTCGATGAGCTCCCGAAGCCGCCGGTTTTGCCCGAAGGAGCCGCCGGGCATCACAGCTTCCTCCGCCGGCGCCTTTCCCGTCAGCATATAGCGGAGCAGGGCCCCGAGCCCGTAGACATCGGTCCGCACATCCAGCGCCTCTCCCCGCAGCTGTTCGGGGGAGGCAAACTTCCGGGTGGCCATCCGCAGAGGCGTTTTGTTCGCCATCTCCGGCGTCATGGCGCTTCCGAAGTCAATCAGCACAAGCCTTCCTCTGCAGAGCATCACGTTCTCCGGCTGCAGGTCAAGATACAGCACCGGCCGGGGTTCTAGGCTGTGCATCGCCAGAAGAATCCGGGAGAGGTCAATCCCTGCCCGCACCGTCTCCTCCCCGGAAAGGCATCCCCGTAAGAGTCTCCCCGACAGGGATTCTCCCTCCAGGTATTCCATGATGATGCAGCAGTACTCTCCATCCCTCTCCACATCGTAGAGAATGGGGATACCGGGCATCCGGAGTCTTCGCAGAAGCTCTGCCTCCCGCAGGCCCTCCGGGTTCTCTGCCGGCACCTTCTTCATGGCCCGCAGCTCATCCAGCACCATATGCCGCACCAGGTAGACTCTTCCGCGCCGTCCTCTGCCGATTTCCCCTTCCACCAGGTACTTGCCGAATAGTAATTCTTCTTTCGTCGCCGGCCTCCTTTCCCTTTGTTCTCTCTGTGCAGACCATTCTACTCCGAAATGGCAAATTATTCTACAATTTTTCTTCTGTTCAGCATATTTCAATTTATTTTGTGAATTTGCACAATGGATTTGGTATTTTTGCCGAGTAATCCGCATGATTTTCGTATATTTTTCCCATTGCGGTTTTTACATATTTCTATTAAACTAGCATCCAAAAAGAAGGAAAGAAGGTGAGCCTTTGAAAATAGAACGCGTGAACGACAATCAGATCAAGTGTACTCTCACAGGCAGCGATCTCAGCGCCCGCAATCTCAGTCTCTCTGAGCTCGCCTACGGAACGGACAAGGCCCGCAGCCTCTTTCAGGAGATGCTGCAGAAGGCCAGCAGCGAGACCGGCTTTGATGCTGAGGACGCGGCCCTCATGGTGGAGGCCATCCCCCTGGCCGGGGAGAGCCTGATTCTCATCATCACTAAGGTGGATGACCCGGAGGAACTGGATGCCCGCTTTTCCCGCTTCTCACCCTCCGGTGAGGACGAGACGCCGGCGAACGCATTTTCCAGTGAACTTCTCGAGGGCGCAGAACAGCTTCTGCAGTTCCTGAGCAAGGCGGCTGAGCAGGCCGCAGGCAGTGCAGCAGCTTCCGTGACCGCCCCCGCCGAGAAGGAGGAAAAGGGACCGGTTCAGAGGGTTTTCCTGTTCGCAAGCCTGGATGAGGCCATCCATGCGGCGAAGGCTGCCTCTGATGGCTATACCGGCGAGAGCAGTCTTTACAAGAACCCGGAGGATTCGAAGTACTATCTTCTCCTCCGCGATAAGGCTGAGGGTGAGGCTTTTGCCCGCACGGTGAATCTCCTGTCGGAGTTCTCCCGGCCGGTAAAGAACCGGGCTCCGGGTACGGATGCCTATTATGAGGAGCACTTCGATGTGATTCTCGGCGAGGATGCCCTCCGCAAGCTGGCAAAAATCTGAAACACACAATTAAAAATGCTGATGGATTGTAGGGAAATAAAAACAATATCTACTAGCAGTTATGCTTGAATAACCGGCTTGCTTCATTGTAGAATGTTTTTGCGTTAATTAAACAATTATATTTGTTTTCATAAGGAGGTACTTGAAAATGGCATATGTAATCAGCGATTCCTGCGTAATGTGTGGTTCCTGCGAGAGCGGCTGCCCGGTTGGCGCTATCTCTGCTGGTGATTCCCAGTATGTTATCGATGCTGATGCTTGCATCGACTGCGGTTCCTGCGCAGGCACATGTCCGGTAGGCGCTATCTCTGAGGGTTGATCCCGAAGATAAATGCACAAAATGAGCCGTTCTTTCGGGAACGGCTTTTTTGTATTTTTTTCATGATTCCGATCTTTGCGCCATGCAAAAAAGAGCCCCGGAGGGCTCTTTTTTTTGCGTTAATTCTGCTGTCTTGCCAGATTG
>DMCD01000173.1:0-1758 GCA_003445895.1 Lachnoclostridium sp.
CACGGCAAATCCACCCTGGCGGACCGCATCATTGAAAAGACCGGACTTCTCACGAGCCGGGAGATGCAGAACCAGGTCCTGGACAACATGGATCTGGAGCGGGAGAGGGGCATAACCATCAAGTCCCAGGCGGTCCGGACCGTCTACAAGGCGAAGGATGGCAATGAATATATCCTGAATCTGATTGACACCCCCGGACACGTGGACTTTAATTATGAAGTTTCCAGAAGCCTCGCGGCCTGCGACGGCGCTGTTCTGGTGGTGGATTCCACCCAGGGCGTGGAGGCCCAGACCCTGGCCAATGTATACCTGGCCCTGGATCATGACCTGGAGGTATTCCCGGTACTGAACAAGACAGACCTTCCCAGCGCTCATCCGGATGAGGTGGCAGCCGAGATAGAGGATATCATCGGCCTGGATGCCTCGGATGCCCCGCGGATTTCCGCCAAGACCGGCCTGAATGTGGACCAGGTGCTGGAGGATATCGTGACGAAGCTGCCGGCACCCGCCGGTGACCCGGAGGCACCGCTGCAGGCACTGATCTTTGATTCGGTCTATGACTCCTACAAGGGCGTCATCGTCTTTGTCCGGGTGAAGAACGGATGCATCCGGAAGGGCATGAAGGTGAAAATGTGTGCCTCCGGCGCAGAGTGCGATATCGTGGAGGTCGGCTACTTCGGCGCGGGCCAGTTTATCCCCGATGAGTCCCTGGACTGCGGCATGGTGGGCTACTTTACCGCCAGCATCAAGGATCTGCGCCAGGCAAGAGTCGGCGATACGGTGACAGAGGCCCTTCGCCCCTGCGCAGAGCCGCTGCCGGGCTACAAGAAGGTTACGCCCATGGTGTACTGCGGCATTTACCCGGCAGACACGAACCGCTACCCGGACCTCAGAGACGCCCTGGAGAAGCTGCAGTTGAACGACGCGGCCCTCTTCTTTGAGCCGGAGACCTCTCTTGCCCTGGGCTTCGGCTTCCGCTGCGGATTCCTGGGCCTTCTCCATCTGGATGTCATCCAGGAGAGACTGGAGAGAGAGTACAACCTGGACCTGGTGACCACCGCGCCCAGCGTTGTCTATCATGTATATAAGACCGACGGCACCATGATCGAGCTGACCAACCCGTCCAACCTGCCGGAAGCGACGGAGATTGAGCACATGGAAGAGCCCATCGTCTCCGCGGAGATCATGGTGACCACCGAGTATGTGGGCGCCATCATGAAGCTCTGCCAGGAGCGGCGCGGCGTCTACCTGGACACCGAGTATGTGGAGTCCACCAGAGCCATCCTGAAGTACGAGCTGCCCCTCAACGAGATTATCTACGATTTCTTTGACGCGCTGAAATCCCGGTCCCGGGGCTACGCTTCCCTGGACTATGAGCTGAAGGGCTACCAGCAGTCGAAGATGGTGAAGCTGGATATCCTGGTCAATAAGGAAGCGGTCGACGCCCTGTCCTTCATCGTCTTTGCGGATTCCGCCTACGAGCGGGGCAAGAAGATGTGCGAGAAGCTGGAGAAGGAGATTCCGAGACACCTCTTCGAGATCCCCATCCAGGCGGCCGTGGGCGGCAAAATCATCGCAAGAACTACGGTCCGCGCCATGCGGAAGGACGTTCTTGCCAAGTGCTACGGCGGCGATATCTCGCGAAAGAGAAAGCTTCTGGAGAAGCAGAAGGAAGGCAAGAAGCGGATGCGCGAGGTGGGCAATGTCTCCATCCCCCAGTCCGCCTTCATGAGCGTCCTGAAGCTGGATGCGGAGTAA
>DMCD01000173.1:1868-4460 GCA_003445895.1 Lachnoclostridium sp.
TACTGCGACTTTCTGTCCTTCCCTGTGGGGGACGTCTGGGAGTGCACCGCAGGCGCGGACAAGTCCTGCGGCTCCTCACAGTTCTGCCCCGCCGGGCAGGTGGATTCTTACCTGTACCAGCTGATGACGGAGATGGAGCAGATGGCGGCGCGGCCGGAGATACGGGGGGAAATGGTTTCGTCGGTTTTTATCGGCGGCGGAACCCCATCCCTTCTGCATCCGGACCAGTTCCTGCGACTTGCGGAGGCGGTGCGGAAGCATTTTCCACTGGAGGATGGTTTCGAATGGACCATCGAGGCCAATCCGGGAACCATCACGAAGGAAAAGCTTTCGGCCTGGAAGGAGGGCGGCATAAACCGCCTGAGCATCGGGCTGCAGTCGGCCTCCGATGAGGAGCTGAAGCTTCTGGGCCGGATCCATACCTTCGGGGAGTTTCAAGAGAACTATGGGCTTGCCCGCAGCATGGGATTTGATAATATCAATATCGATCTGATGAGCGCCCTGCCGGGGCAGAGCGTAACAACCTGGGAGCACACGCTCCGGACGGTGCTTGCACTTAAACCGGAGCATATCTCCGCCTACAGCCTGATTGTGGAGCCGGAAACACCCTTTTATGAGGAGTACGGCGCCATGGCGGAGGCGGTGGCGGAGTACGGGGAGTATGAGGCCATGCCGGAGAAGCTGTTAAAGCAGTTCCCGGAAGAAAAACGGATCCCCGGGGAGCGGGCCGACAGGGAAATGTATCATCTGACCAAGACGATGCTGCAGGAGGCTGGCTTTCACCGGTATGAGATATCAAACTATGCCCTGCCGGGATATGAATGCCGCCACAACCGTGGCTACTGGGACGGGACAGGGTACCTGGGCCTGGGGCTGGGGGCCGCCTCGCTCATCGGACAGAAGCGGTTTTCGGTCATCCGGGAAAAGGATCGGTATATGGCATATTCTGCGGCGGACTTCGGGGCGGGACGCCATCTGGAGGATGTGCAGGAGCTGACGCTGCGGGAGCAGATGGAGGAATTCATGTTCCTGGGGCTCAGGCTTACGGAAGGCGTATCGGAATCCTGGTTCCTGGAGAGGTTCGGAAGAGAGCTTCCGGAGGTTTACGGGCCGGTGCTTCAGAAGGCGGCTTCGGAGGGACTGATGGAGAAGACCGATGTCTGCGACAGCCGGGGTGCCGGGAAGAACGGAGCCGATACCCGCTGGCGCCTTACAGATCAGGGGCTGGATGTGAGTAATACCGTTCTGGCAGAATTTCTGCTGGACGAAAGAAACAGAGAGGATTAAACAATATGCCGACCTGGATGCAGTTTGCTATCGTGTGTCCGATGGTTTTTCTGGCAGGTATCGTGGACGCCATCGCCGGCGGCGGAGGACTCATCACGCTGCCGACCTATATGCTGGTGGGGATTCCGCCCCACATGGCGCTCGGAACCAACAAGATGGGCTCTGTCTGCGGAACCACGCTGTCGACGGCCCGGTTTGCAAAAAATGGTTATATTCCGTGGAAAAAGGTGATGTACTATATCCCGGCGGCCCTTGTCGGCTCATACGTCGGGGCGAGTCTTACGCTGCTGGTCAGCGAGCAGGCGGTGCGAACCCTGATGATGGTGTCCATTCCGATCATCGGTGTTCTGGTACTCGGAGACAAGAACCTGGGAAAGGATATGAAAGTGGGGACCATTCCGGAGCGGAAGGTCTTTCTGATTGCCCTGTCCGCAGCCTTTTTCATCGGCATGTATGACGGATTCTACGGACCCGGCACCGGCACGTTTCTGCTGCTGATCCTGACGGAGGCTGCCAGAATGTCTCTGCGGGAGGCGGCCGGAACCACGAAGGCCATCAACTGCGCCTCTAATGTGGCTGCAGTGGTGACATTTCTGCTGAACGGAAAGGTGTGGATTGCCCTGGGACTGGCAGCAGGCGTATCCAGTATGCTCGGGAACTATGTGGGGACCGGGCTGGTGATTCATGACGGGGCGAAGTACGTGCGCCCGGTGGTGATGGTGGTGCTGTGCCTGCTGTTTGTGAAGCTTCTTACGGGAATGTGATAAGGAGAATACATATGAAGTGGAAGAAATATACGATGGATACCCGCACAGATGCGGTGGATCTCTTAAGCGCTTCTCTGGATGAGATCGGCATCGAGGGAATCCAGATAGAGGACAATGTTCCCCTCACCGAGGAGGAGACGAAGGGGATGTTTATCGACATTCTGCCGGAGCTTCCGCCGGATGACGGCACAGCGAAGGTTTCCTTCTTCCTGGATGCGGATCTGGGCCCGGAAGAGATTGCGATGACCCTTTCCAAGGTCCATGACGCGGTGGAGGAGCTGCGGATGTTTGCAGATCCCGGTCCCTGCACCATCGAGGAGTCGGAGACGGAGGACAAGGACTGGATCAACAACTGGAAGCAGTATTTCAAACCCTTTACCGTGGACGATATCCTGATCAAGCCCACCTGGGAGGAGATCCCGGAGGAGCATAAGGATAAGCTGCTGATCCAGATTGACCCGGGAACCGCCTTCGGAACGGGCCTGCACGAGACCACCCAGCTCTGCATCCGCCAGATCCGAGAGTATGTAAAGCCGGG
>DMCD01000126.1:0-382 GCA_003445895.1 Lachnoclostridium sp.
ATGACTTTAAAAATACAGCTCAGCCCCGGTTTTCACAATACAATGGACTGTATGCTCCCGGAGACTCGTGGCTGGAATGGGGGAACATACATCCTGTACAGGGAGAGGAAAGAGAAATGAGATGTATTCTGTCCGAAAAGGCCTGGAACAGAAAGGCACAGAAAGGCACTCAACTCAGAAAGGCACTTGCATTCTTCCGGGAGATGCGTTACAATACAATAAACAGAACACACGTTCTGTTTTGCGCTGTTTATAAAGAAAAAATTCCGGGATTCGGAGTGCCCGGACTTGCCCGAAGCAAAAAAGAAACCGGGCAGAACAGCCGGGAAGCCAAAAAGAACAGGCAGAGGGCGGGAAGATATATGACGGAATGGGGTGAGAA
>DMCD01000126.1:461-2563 GCA_003445895.1 Lachnoclostridium sp.
CGGTGCGGGAGAACCTAAAAGCCTGAAGGTCTATGTGGGCGTCGGGGCGGAATTTACGGAGGAGGGGTATGTCAGGCCCCTGTGGATTCGCTGGGAAGACGGGACAAAATATATGATTGATAAAGTGCGGGACTGCCGCAGGGCGGCCAGCCGGCGGGCCGGCGGCGTGGGAATCCGCTACCTATGCACGGTGCGCGGGCATGACGTGGAGCTGTTCTATGAAGAGAACAATCAGTGGTTTGTGACCCGGGCGTAGGCGATGGACAGGGTAATACTGCACTCCGACATGAACAGCTGCTACGCCAGCATCGAGCTTTTGCACCATCCGGAGTGGCGGGGGCGGCCGCTGGCGGTGGGCGGAGACCCGGAGACGCGCCACGGCATCGTGCTGGCCAAGGAACAGCTGGCAAAAAAGGCGGGGGTGAAGACGGGGATGGCCCTGTGGGAGGCAAGACAGGTCTGCCCGGACATCCTGTTCGTACCGCCGCACTACGACCTGTATCTGCGGTTTTCCAGGCTGGCCCACAGCATTTACGGGGAGTACACGGACCGGCAGGAGGCCTTCGGCATCGATGAATCCTGGCTGGACTGTACGGAGAGTACGGCCTGCCGGGGCGACGGGATGGCCATCGCGCAGGAGATCAACCGGAGAGTCCGGGAGGAGCTGGGCATCACCGTCAGCATCGGGGTAAGCTGGAACAAGGTCTTTGCAAAATTCGGGTCCGATTACAAGAAACCGGATGCGGTGACGGAAGTGAACCGGGAGAACTATAAGACTATTGTGTGGCAGCAGCCGGTGGAGGAGCTTCTGTATGTGGGACCGGCCACAAAGAAAAAACTCTGGCGGTGCGGCGTGCGGACCATCGGACAGCTGGCACAGACAGACCCGGCCATCCTGCAGAGACTTCTCGGGAAGATGGGGCTGGTCCTAAGCGTTTTTGCCCGGGGCGAAGACCGGACGCCGGTGAGCCTGGAGCAGGAAGAAGCGCCGATTAAGAGCATCGGCAACAGCATGACCATGCCGAGGGACCTGACGACGGATGAAGAGGTGCGGATGAGCATCTTCATGCTCTCGGAGAGCGTGGCCACGCGGCTGAAAGAGCACGGCTTTGCCGGAGATGTGATAGAAGTCTGGGTGCGGGACAATGATCTCGACGGCTTCCAGCGCCAGCACAAGATTGCCGTTCCTACCAATATTTCCGATGAGATTGCCCGGACGGCCGTGGAGCTGTTTTCCGAGGGGTACCGCTGGAGAAAGCCGGTGCGGGCCGTGGGCGTGCGGGTTTCGGACCTTAAGGGGGAGAATGTCCCCTATCAGCTGAACTTGTTTCTGGACGAGGAATACCGCAGAAAACAGCGGCAGATGGACATGGCGGTGGATGAAATCCGCCGGAGATTCGGCACCGATTCCGTGCAGCGCGGGCTGATGCGGTTCGGGCCGGAGATTACGCCGAGAAAGCGGCAGGAGCAGACGATCCATCCGGTTTCCTACATGGAGCGGGGAAACCGGACGGGAGTAAACTAAAACCAGGGACATACCGGCATGCGATATGTCCCTGGTTCTTCATCTGCAGAAAAAGGTCAATCCCTTCACTGGGAAATGGTTACTTCCGGCATCCTACGAAGAGCTCTGCGATGCGCACCAGCACCGCCGGCATCTTCTGCAGGGAGGAGAGGTTCAGGTATTCATAGATACCGTGGTAGTTCTGTCCTCCGGTGGAAAGGTTCGGACAGGGCAGGCCCCGGAAGGAGAGGCGGGCGCCGTCGGTGCCGCCGCGGACGGGAACGGTCACAGGTGTGATACCGCAGTCCCGGAAGGCCTGGCCTGCCAGGTCAATCAGATACATGTGGGGTTCAATCTTCTCCCGCATGTTGTAGTAGCTGTCGGTAAGCGTGACCTCCACGTGGGCGTCGGTGCCGCAGATGCGGGCATTGATCTGTTCCGCGGCCCTGCGGAAGATATTTTTCCGCTCCTCAAACTTCTGCCGGTCGTGGTCCCGGATAATGTAGTGCATGCGGCAGACGGTTTCATCGCCGCCGATGTCGGTCAGATGATAAAAGCCCTCATATCCCTCGGTGTTGGAAGGACGCTCGTCCGGCAG
>DMCD01000296.1 GCA_003445895.1 Lachnoclostridium sp.
GCTCCCGTTGTCACGCTGTCAAACACCAGCTCCTCCGCCGCACGGCCGGCCAGAAAACCGACCAGCATGGCGTGGAGTTCCTTCTCCGTATTCAGATACTTCTCTTCCTCCGGCACCTGCATGACATAGCCCAGGGCACCCATGGTGCGGGGGATAATGGTAATCTTCTGTACCGGCTCCGCATCCTTCTGCAGGGCGCTCACCAGGGCGTGGCCCACCTCATGGTAGGACACAATCCGGCGCTCCTCCTTGCTGAGGATCCGATCCTTCTTCTCCTTGCCCACCAGAACCAGCTCGACAGCCTCGAAGAGGTCCTTCTGGGACACGGCCTTCCGGCCCTTCTTGACGGCGGTGATGGCCGCCTCATTCATCATATTGGCCAGGTCTGCGCCGACAGCGCCGGAGGTGGCCAGGGCGATCTCGTCGAAATCGACGGTCTCATCCAGCTTTACGTCCTTACTGTGCACGCGCAGAATCTCCACGCGGCCCTTCAGATCCGGCTTGTCCACGATAACCCGCCGGTCAAAACGGCCGGGACGGAGCAGTGCCGGGTCAAGGATCTCCGGGCGGTTGGTGGCTGCCATGACCAGAAGTCCCTTGGACGCGTCAAATCCGTCCATCTCGGAAAGCAGCTGGTTTAAGGTCTGCTCTCTCTCGTCATTTCCGCCCATGCGGCTGTCACGGCTTCTTCCGATGGCGTCAATCTCATCGATAAAGATAATGCAGGGCGCCTGCTGCTGGGCCTGCTTGAACAGGTCGCGGACACGGGAGGCACCCACACCGACGAACATTTCCACGAATTCCGAACCGGAAATGCTGAAAAACGGCACCTTGGCCTCGCCGGCCACCGCTCTCGCCAGAAGGGTTTTTCCCGTTCCGGGCGGGCCCACGAGAAGGGCACCCTTCGGGAGCTTCGCGCCGATGGTTGTATACTTGCCGGGATTGTGCAAAAAGTCCACAATCTCCGTCAGGGACTCCTTCGCCTCATCCTCGCCGGCCACATCCGCGAAGGTGACGCCGGTGGATTTCTGCACATAGACGCGGGCGTTGTTCTTGCCCACATTCATCAGGCCGCCGCCTCCGCCCATGCGCTTCATCATGAAATTGAAGATAAAGAGCATCACGGCGATGGGCAGGACCCACTCCACCAGGATGGCGATGATGGACATCGTCGGATCCGCGGAGGCCTGCTCATAGGTGGCAACGCCGTACTCATCCAGCTTGTTCTGCAGGTCCGGGTCGTACATCGGCACGGTATAGTACTCCACGCCCATGAGACCGCCGTCTGCCAGGCCCTTGCCGGTGCCGTACTTCTTCGAGCCTTCCTTCGGGGTGATGGTAATCTTGGAACCGCTGACCACCACGGATTCGATCTCGTGGTCCTTCAGCATCTGGTTGAACTCACTGTAGGGAATCTGTTCTGAACGGCTCTGCTGCCACCAGCTGTGCATGGCCCCGACGATAAACAGGGTAAAAATCAGGGTGATAAGCAGCGCCGTATAATTCTTTTTGGGCGAATTCCCGCCCTCCTTGTTCTGGTTGTTTTCGTTCATCTGGTTTCTTCTTCTCCGGGTTTGTGGTAGAATTCTTCTGTCCGTCACCCCACGGTTCCGGGTCATCCCCTGGCCTGTGGTGACAGATATACATCATATAATTATAAAGTCCAGAGGATTATAAATCAAGGAGAGGTTTTCATGCCAGTCCATCCCTTTCCGGCCCTTTTTGACGGCCGCTCACGCATTCTGATACTCGGTTCCTTTCCCTCGGTCAAATCCCGGGAAATGAACTTTTTTTACGGCCATCCCCGCAACCGGTTCTGGGCTCTTGTCGCCGGTCTCCGGAACGAGCCGGTCCCGGAGACCATTCCCGAAAAGCGGGCCTTTCTTCTGCGCAATCGTATCGCCCTCTGGGATGTGATTAAGAGCTGTGATATCACCGGTTCCAGCGACAGTTCCATCAAAAACGCCGTTCCCAATGACCTTTTTCCCATCCTGGAAGGCGCCCCCATCGAGATGATCTACTGCAACGGGACCGCTTCCTATAACCTGTACGAGCGCTATATCCGCCCGAAAACCGGGATTCCCGCTATTAAGCTTCCATCTACCAGTCCGGCCAACGCGGCCTTTTCCATGGAAAAGCTTTCTGCCGAATGGAAACGGATCAATGTTCCGCTGGATATGCCGGTAAGCTACCGGCAGTGCACCCTCTGTCCGAGGCAGTGCCGCATCGACCGGTTTTCGCAGAAGGGCTTCTGCCAGGCGCCGGCCTGGCCCGTCATAGCCCGTGCTGCCCTTCATCCATGGGAAGAGCCGGTTATCAGCGGGGAGCGCGGCAGCGGCACGGTATTCTTCACCGGCTGTACCCTGCGGTGCTGCTTCTGCCAGAATTATAAAATCAGTCAGGAGAACTTCGGAAAGCCCGTCTCTTCCGGCAGGCTTTCGGAAATCTTCCTGGAACTGCAGGATAAAGGTGCCCACAACATCAACCTGGTGACCGCCGCCCCCTATCTTCCCTCCGTGCTGGAGGCCCTGGAGGCGGTCCGCGGAAAGCTCACCATCCCCGTGGTATATAACTCCGGCGGCTATGAGACCGAGGAAGCCGTCCGCCTGCTGGCCCCCTATGTCTCCGTCTGGCTCCCGGATATCAAATACTATGACCCGGCCCTCTCCGGACGGCTCTCCGCCGCACCGGACTATAACGAGCGGGCCATCCGCGCCATCCGGACCATGATCGAGTATGCCGGAAAACCCGTGATGGAACACGGGCTTCTTGTCCGCGGCGTTCTTCTCCGTCATCTGGTGCTCCCGGGCCACAAGGACGATTCCATAAAGCTCCTGCACCAGATCAAAAAAGAGCTGCCCGAAAACAGCTTCCTGATCAGCCTGATGAGCCAGTACACGCCCTTCTATAAGAGCAGTGAGCACAAGGACCTGAACCGCCGCATCACCACCTATGAATACAACCGGGTTCTGGACTGTGCCATCGAGCTGGGCCTGGATCGGGGATTCATGCAGGAAAAGAGCAGTGCGAAGGAAGAGTATACGCCGCCGTTTACGCTGGAGGGGGTGTAAACGTAAGTACGCCATGACGACAGTTCGCGCCCTGCAACACATATGGAAAGAGGGTATCGATTCTTCAATTTCCTGAACCGATACCCTCTCAGATTTCGTTATCCAATGGCCTTTACCTCCATTATCTTCGATCTATATTCAATTGTCATCCGCAGCTTTTCGTGTTTCTTTTCTCAAACCTTCATTTTTTTTACTTTCTATCCGTACTCCTCTGTACCTCTTCCTCTGATACTTTCTCGTCATATCAGCTGCGAATCGTTACCGTGTACCGGTAATAGAATTGTTTGATCTTCTCTGCTGCGTCTATCCTGTCTGATGTATTATCAGACGCTTATAAACTTCCGGCGGACTCAACCCCTTTCTTCTTGAAATTCTATCGGGATTCTCATCTCTGAATCCCTTCTGTTTTGTATCTTTTTGTTGGCTTCATTATACAAAACAGCCTCTGATTTGTCAAGACTTTTTATGGTTTCCTGACATTAAATTTATATATCTTAATTCTTAAGAAGATTGTTTTTGGTATTTTGTTTATTTTGAACATTTATTTCAGAATATTATGCCGAATCCGACGGTATAATTGTTCGTCGTTTTTACCATAGATCCGGCCCCTCAACTTTGCTATGATCGCACTACATTCCCATCGGAGTTTTCCGGTCAGCACAACAATTCTCTGCACTGAAACTCTGCCCTCATGTAGGAGGTATCTATGGGATTCGATAATTTTCTGAACACGGTACGCGTTCTGGTTCAGCAGAAGCTGGGGGATTCCTGCGAAGTCCGCCCGGAAAAGGTCCTGAAAAACAACGGAACGGTCTGTGAGGGGCTGACCATCATATCCGGCTCCTGTCCGATTGCCCCCACCATCTATCTGAATGATTTCTACGAGATGTACAACTGCGGCATGCCAATCCACCGGATCGCAGACCAGGTCGTGCAGGCCGTGACTGCCGCCCCGGAGCTCCCCGCCGACACGGCCGAACGGTTCTGCGATTATGATCGCATCCGGAACCGGCTGGCCATCCGGCTGGTGAATGCGGAAGGCAACCGGGAGCTTCTGAAGGACCTTGTCTGGTGTCCGGTCCTGGACCTTGCCATGGTCTTCTTCTCGGTGCTCCGCTCCGACTGCGGCGAGCTGTACTCCTGCACCGTCCGGAAGGAACACCTGGAGATCTGGAACATTTCCCGGGAGGTCCTCTGCCGGGATGCGATGGCCTCCGCGCCTAAGGTTCTCCCGGCCAGGCTCCGCACCATGTCGGACACGCTGCAGCTTCCCCCCGACGAGATTCTGCCCGTGCCGCCCCTCTTTGTTCTCACCAACGGCACCGGCATCCAGGGAGCTTCCGCCATGCTCTATCCCGATGTATTAAAAAAACTCGCGGACGCGGTGGACGATGACCTGGTCATCATTCCATCCAGTATCCACGAGGTTCTGCTTCTGCCGGAGCGCCTTGCGGGCACCTCCCGGTCGTTAAATGAGATGGTGCAGGAGGTAAACCGCCAGGGCGTGGAGCCCATGGACCGGCTCTCCGACCATGTCTATTATTTCCGCAGGGAAGGGTGTCTGATCACCGTTCCCCAGGGAAGCTGTCTTACCACGGAATCCACGATAAAGATCCCGAGTGCCATCGCGCCGGCAATCTGAAGGGTTTCCGCAAAATAATCCGCTGCCAGGATATTCTCCTGCCGGCTCAGGTATAAAACCGTCCGGTAGATGGAAGCACCCGGCACGGTAGGCATAATGCCGGGCAGAAGAAACGCCGTCACCGGGGCCTTTTTCCGGCGCGCCAGCACATGGCTGGAAAATGCGGCCGCCATGCTGGCCAAAAGCGCTGCCGGAACGGCACCCCCGCCGGCTCCGGTGACCACACAGTAGACCGCCCAGTTCAGTGCGCCCGCAAAGCCTGCTGCCGCCAGCAGGCCGCGGGGCACGCTCAGTATAATGCCAAACCCGAGAATTGCCAGAAAGGCGCTTCCCGTCTGCACTATCAGTTCATACAAAGACATAACCTTCTCCTTTGCGGGCACAGCGTCCCGCCCGCAGATCTTAGCGCATCTTACCGCAGAACCATCATGGATCCGGCGACTCCCGTGGCTACGGCCAGTGCCGTCACCACCGCCTCCGCGATGCGGGCCGTGCCCGCGGAATAATCCCCGTTGATGGTATCCCGGATTCCTGTCGTGAGCGTAGCTCCCGGCACCAGCGGCATGATCGCGCCGATCAGCACCGCGTCCGCCATCAGGGGCGTCCACAGGAAGTGCTGCACAAGCAGGGTGGAGAGCCCCACCGTAAAGGCCCCCATCATCACCCGGATAAAATCACTGAGGGAATACCGCGAAAGAAACTTCAGCACCGCGCAGAGGAGGAGTCCCACCCCCGCCGCTGCCAGTACCTCCGCCGCACCTCCGCCGAACATGACGGCAAAGAAGCCGCAGCAGAGGGCATATCCCAGAAGCTTTATCAGGAAACCGTAATCCGGGTCCGATTTGATCCGCAGAAGCTCTTCTTCCGCTTCTTTCAGCGTCTTTTTTTTGCTGCAGAATTCCCGGGACAGCTGGTTGAGCCGGCAGATCCGGAAAAGATTTGTGCTGCGGTCAGTGACCCTGTGCATGGCCGCGATGCCCCGCCGGTCTCTCGCCCCGACAAATATTCCCGTCGGCAGGGCGAAAACCTCGGGCGACGTAAGACCTCCGGCTTTGAGAATCCGGCAGACCGTATCCTCCACCCTGGCCATCTCGGCGCCGCTCACCAGCATTATCTCCCCCATGCTGAGGGCAAATTCTGTCAAATGTTCTATCGTATCTCTGCTGTTATTCATCCATATCTCGAAGCATCTTTTTCAGCTCCACCATCCGATCACGCAGCTTCATGGCCTCCTCAAAATTCAGCTCCGCCGCCGCCTGATTCATCTTCTTTGTTACCGTTTTGATCAGTTTCTCCAGTTCGTCCCGGTCCATGGACTCCGGATCCTTGGTGATCCGGTTGGTGATGCCGTCCGCCGCCTGGGAGATGGAAATCAGGTCCCGGACCGCCTTCTTTATCGTGGTCGGCGTGATGCCATGGGCCTTGTTGTAGGCCTCCTGAACCGTGCGTCTGCGGTTTGTCTCATCGATGGCCTTCTTCATGGAATCGGTGATCATGTCCGCATACATGATAACCCGGCCGTCGGCATTTCTCGCGGCTCTTCCCACAGTCTGAATCAGGGAGGTCTCCGAGCGGAGAAATCCCTCCTTATCCGCATCCAGAATCGCCACCAGGGTGATCTCCGGAATATCCAGGCCCTCCCGCAGGAGATTGATTCCCACCAGCACGTCGAACACATCCAGGCGCATGTCGCGGATAATCTCCGCCCGCTCCAGGGTATCCACGTCGGAGTGAAGGTACTTCACCCGGACTCCCGCTTCCTTCAGGAAGTCGGTCAGGTCCTCGGCCATACGCTTTGTCAGCGTGGTCACCATCACCTTGTTTTTCTTATCCGTCTCCCGGGTAATCTCGGTGAGCAGGTCATCGATCTGGCCCTTCACCGGCCGCACATCGATGGGCGGATCCAGCAGTCCCGTCGGGCGGATCAGCTGCTCTGCCCGCAGCATCTCGTGCTCCTCCTCATACTTCGCCGGCGTGGCGGAGCAGAACAGGACCTGGTCCAGCTTGCTCTCAAACTCGTCGAAGGAGAGGGGGCGGTTATCCAGGGCCGAGGGCAGGCGGAATCCGTAATTAACCAGGACCGTCTTTCTCGCCCGGTCACCGTTGTACATGCCGCCGATCTGGGGAATGGTCATGTGGGACTCATCGATGATCAGCAGGAATTCCTGGGGGAAATAGTCCATCAGGGTACAGGGTGGTTCCCCCGCCTTCGTGAAGTTCAGCTGCCGGGAATAGTTCTCGATGCCGGAGCAGAATCCCGTCTCCCGCATCATCTCCACGTCAAAGTTGGTCCGCTCCGCAATTCTCTGGGCCTCAATCAGCTTGTCCTCGCTCTTGAAATAGGCCACCTGCTCCTGCATCTCCTGCAGAATATTCTCCGTGGCCAGCATCATCTTCTCCTTCGGCACCACATAGTGGGAGGCCGGGAAGATGGCCACATGGCCGAGGACCGCCCGGATCTCTCCGGTCAGGGAATCGATCTCCGTGATCCGGTCGATCTCATCGCCGAAAAACTCGACCCGGTAGGCCGTGCCGCTGGAATAGGCAGGATAGATCTCGATGGTATCACCCCGGACCCGGAAGCTTCCCCGCTTGAAATCCATATCATTGCGATTGTACTGGATCTCCACCAGCTTCCGGATGACGTCATCCCGGTCCTTCTCCATGCCGGGGCGGAGGGAGATGACCATGTTTTTATAGTCAATGGGGCTGCCCAGACCGTAAATACAGGAAACCGAAGCCACGATGATAACGTCGCTTCTCTCCGACAGGGCCGCCGTGGCGGAGTGCCGCAGCTTATCGATCTCGTCATTGATGGCGGAATCCTTCTCGATATAGGTATCCGTCGAGGGCACATAGGCCTCCGGCTGGTAATAGTCATAGTAGGAGACAAAGTATTCCACGGCATTTTCCGGGAAGAACTCCTTCATCTCCCCGTACAGCTGGGCCGCCAGCGTCTTGTTGTGGGCGATGATCAGCGTCGGTTTATTGAGCTTTTCGATGACATTGGCCATGGTAAAGGTCTTTCCCGAACCGGTGACGCCCAGCAGGGTTTCGCACTGGTTTCCCTCTTTAAAACCCTGCACCAGCTCCTCGATGGCCCTCGGCTGGTCGCCCGTGGGCTTAAACTCCGAATGCAGCACAAAATGATCCATGGTGTCCTTCCTTTCTTCCGCCGTCTGCCAAACGCCCTCACAGTCCGACTACAGAACGCTGCTTTTCACGATGCCGATGGAAATATAGTTCTCCAGCACGGCCCGGAGGTCTGTCCCCTCGGGCGTCTCGGATGAGACGGTCTTTGTCGCCCCGATGGTGAGCACTTCCCCGTCGTCCGTGAGGTTCGGGCTGTAAAATTCCTTGAATACCTGAATGGGCGCAACGGTGGTATCCCACCGGATTCCCCTGCAGTCGGCGAGGGCGCATCCCGGGAAATTCACATTCCAGATGCCGCCTTCCGGCGCCTTCTTCGCCAGAAGCTCCGCTGCAATCTCCCGCATATACCGGTCTTCCACCTCATGGCAGTCTACCGCCTCCGTGGACCATGCCATCGCCGGCACACCCTGCATCATGGCCTCCATGGCCGCGCCCACCGTGCCGGAATAGGCGATGTCATAGCCTGCATTGTATCCGTGGTTTACCCCGGAAAACACCATGTCGGGCCGGTGGTCCCGCATCAGGTACATGAGAGCCACCTTGACGCAGTCCGCCGGAGTCCCCGCAAGGCTCCAGGCCGACGCTGCCGGCACCGGAAAGTCCACTCTCCGGGCCGTCATCTGGCCCCGGATGGTAATCCGGTGGGACATGGCGCTGCACTGATTCTCCGGCGCCACCACCCAGACCTCGCCCAGGGAGGCTGCCATCTCCGCCAGCCGGCGGATCCCCGGAGCCCCGATTCCGTCATCGTTGGTGATGAGTATTCTCATGCTTCTTCTCCTTCTGTTTTGGCGTTCTGTCCCTTCCTGCCGGCAGGGTCCGCCTTCTCTGCCGGTTCTTCCCGCAGCTGCTTTCTGCGGCTCTCCTCCGGCAGGTCATAGTCATCCAGGAAGCTGTAGCGCCAGTCATCGGTGTGGAAGCCCAGGATGGTCTTCAGGCTCACATCATGGGTTGCGCTCATGATGTTTTTATCCACGTTTTTATCCATCTTCCGCAGGGTATTTATCAGCTGCTTCATATCCTCCCTGCGGGATCCGGATTCCTCCTCTTCCTTCTGGATGGATTCCGTAAAGCGGCAGGCACACTGGATAA
>DMCD01000112.1 GCA_003445895.1 Lachnoclostridium sp.
GCTCCGGTCCCTGCGGCCCCTGCTCCGAGATTTACTATGACAGAGGCGAGAAGTACGGCTGCGGCAAGCCGGACTGCCATGTAGGCTGCGACTGCGACCGTTTCTGCGAGGTATGGAATATCGTATTCTCCCAGTTCAACAACGACGGCAAGGGCAACTACACCGATCTGGAGCACAAGAATATTGATACCGGCATGGGTCTGGAGCGTCTGGCCATGGTGGTGCAGGATGCCGATTCCCTGTACTCCATCGATACCAACCGGGCTCTGCTTGACCGGGTATGCACCCTCAGCGGCAAGGAATACAATCATGATGCGCTGACCGATATGTCCCTCCGCATCATTGCGGACCACATCAAGTCCTGCACCTTCATGATCTCCGACGGCATTATGCCCTCCAACGAGGGAAGAGGCTATGTCCTCAGAAGACTTCTTAGAAGAGCTGCCCGTCACGGAAGAAAGATCGACATCGAGGGCAAGTTCATGGCAGACCTGGCTTCTACCGTGATTGAGCTCTGCAAGGACGGCTATCCGGAGCTGGATGAGAAGAAGGCCATGATCTTCCGCGTGCTTTCCAGCGAGGAGGACAAGTTCAACCGCACCATCGATCAGGGTCTGCAGATCCTGTCCGATATGGAAGATGAGATGAATACAAAGGGCGAGAAGGTTCTCGGCGGCGAGGCGGCCTTTAAGCTCTATGATACCTACGGCTTCCCCATCGACCTCACCAGAGAGATTCTGGAGGAGAAGGGCTTCGGCATCGATGAGGAAGGCTTTGAGAAGGCCATGACCGCACAGCGGGAGAAGGCAAGAGAGGACCGGAAGCTTCACGGAACCCACAGCCTGACCGGCCGCGACGATTCTGTCTATGACCAGATCGATCCTGCGCTGACCACCGCTTTTGTGGGCTATGACACACTGACTGCCGACTCCGTTATCACCTGCCTTACCACAGAGGATGAGATCGTGGAGGCACTGACCGACGGCCAGAAGGGAACCATCATCACCGAGGAGACTCCCTTCTACGGCACCATGGGCGGCCAGCAGGCTGATACCGGCGTAATCTCCACCGAGAAGGGCGAATTCCGCGTGGAAGACACCATCCATCTGCAGGGCGGCAAGGTAGGCCATGTGGGAACCATGGTTTCCGGCATGTTCTCCGTCGGCGAGAAGGTAACGCTTACCGTTGATAAGGAGAACCGTGCCCTTACCGCAAGAAACCATTCTGCAACCCACCTGCTTCACGCAGCGCTGCAGGAGGTTCTGGGATCCCATGTCGAGCAGGCCGGATCCCTGGTGAACAGAGACCACCTGCGCTTTGACTTCACCCACTTTGAGGCCATGACGGCGGAAGAGCTGGCGAAGGTCGAGCAGCTGGTCAATGAAAAGATTGCCGAGAGCATCGCCGTCGTCACAGAGGTTCTTCCCATCGAGGAAGCAAGAAAGACCGGCGCAGTGGCCCAGTTCGGCGAGAAGTACGGCGCCGAGGTCCGTGTTGTGGAGATGGGCGAATTCTCCAAGGAATTCTGCGGCGGAACCCATGTAAAGAATACCGGCGATATCGCCTTCTTCCATATTCTTTCCGAGTCCGGCATCGCGGCCGGCGTGCGCCGTATCGAGGCTCTCACCTCCGCGGGACTGATGGAATATTACAGAAATACAGAGAAGAAGCTGCAGGAGGCAGCCTCCATCGCAAAGGCAGCGCCTTCCGAGCTGAATAACCGCATTCTGGCCCTCCAGGAGGAGATTAAAGCACTGAATTCCGAGAACCAGAAGCTGAAGAGCCAGCTGGCCAACCAGTCTCTGGGCAATGCGGCGGACGAGGTTCAGGAGATCAAGGGCGTTAAGCTGATTGCCACAGCCGTGAAGGATGTGGAGATGAATGAGCTCCGCAACCTGGGCGACGAACTCCGCACACAGATCGGTGAGGGCGTGGTTGTTATCGCCTCCGAGAAGGACGGCAAGGTCAGCCTGATGGCTGCAGCAACCGAAGAAGCCATGAAGAAGGGCGCCCATGCCGGCAATCTGATCAAGGCCATCGCAGGCCTGGTCGGCGGCGGCGGCGGCGGCCGTCCGAATATGGCGCAGGCAGGCGGAAAGAATCCTGCCGGCATCCCGCAGGCCCTGGAGAAGGCCGCAGAGGTTCTTGCAGAGCAGATTAAATAAGTCCGGCAAAATTGTGTGTACTTTTTTTAATTTTCTGTTGACGAACCGAACATTTATGCTATAATCAACTTTAGTGCAAGGATACCCATCAGTTGTATAACTGTGCACGGAATACTGGCAACTGAAGGGAGGTTGGGTGTAAGCTATGTCGAATGTTATCGTAAAAGAGAACGAGAGTCTTGACAGCGCTCTGCGCAGATTCAAGAGAAACTGCGCTAAGGCAGGTATTCAGCAGGAGATTCGTAAGAGAGAGCATTACGAGAAGCCGAGCGTTAGACGTAAGAAAAAGTCTGAGGCTGCCAGAAAGCGCAAATTTAAATAAGCGATGAAAAGTGAGACCCCGGTTTTGTAACCGGGGTTTCGTTGTTGAAAGGAGACTGTTCTGCCGATGAGCATCATCGAGTCCACCATCGATATTCCGATGGAGCATGTTCAGAATATCTGCGGCCAGTTTGACGCCTATATCAAAAAGATTGAGCGTACACTGCATACCACCATCATTCTGCGGGACGGCGCCCTGAAGATCATCGGGCCCGAGCAGACCATCCGGCAGGCGAAAAGCGTCATCAACAACCTGCTGGAGCTTTCTGTGCGCGGAAACAAGATTACAGAGCAGAATGTGGACTATGCCCTGGCCCTGTCGTTCCGTGCCCAGGAGGGGCAGATTCTGGAGATTGACAAGGATGTGATCTGCCGTACCGTGGACGGAAAACCGGTCAAGCCCAAGACCGTGGGACAGAAGAATTACGTGGACAGTATCCGGAAGAAGATGATCGTGTTCGGCATCGGACCGGCCGGCACCGGCAAGACTTACCTGGCGATGGCCATGGCCATTCAGGCCTTCAAGACCGGTGAGGTCAACCGGATCATCCTGACACGACCGGCCATCGAGGCGGGAGAAAAGCTGGGATTCCTTCCCGGTGACCTGCAGTCGAAGATCGACCCCTACCTGCGGCCCCTGTATGATGCCCTGTATCAGATTATGGGAGCGGACAGCTACCTGCACAATGCCGAGAAAGGACTCATCGAGGTGGCGCCCCTGGCCTACATGCGCGGGCGCACCCTGGACAATGCCTACATCATACTGGATGAAGCCCAGAATACGACGCCGGCGCAGATGAAGATGTTCCTGACCCGTATCGGCTTTGGCTCCAAGGTGATTATCACCGGCGACCGGACCCAGAAGGACCTTCCTGCGGACGCGGTTTCGGGACTGGACGTGGCCATACGGGTTCTGAAGGGGATAAGTGATATCGGCTTCTGCACGCTGAGCAGCGAGGACGTGGTGCGTCATCCGCTGGTGCAGAAGATTGTAGAGGCCTACGACAGATACGAGAGACATACGGATAAAGAGAAAAAGGAAGAAAATGACGATAAACATCGAGTACGAAGCAGAAGAGAAACTGGATCTGGACTGCGAAAAGATCATAAATGAGATCGTCCTCGCTGCGATGGACTATGAAGAGTGTCCCTATGAGGCGGAGGTAAGTGTCCTTCTCACCGACAACGACCGGATTCATGAGCTGAACCGGGAATTCCGCGGAATTGACCGTCCGACGGACGTTCTTTCCTTCCCCATGTGCGACTATGACACGCCGGGAGACTTTGACTGGCTGGAGGAGCACGGTGATGACTGTTTCCATCCCGAGAGCGGCGAGCTGCTTCTGGGCGATATCGTGATCTCCGTGGAGAAGGTCCGGGAACAGGCCGAGGCCTATGGACATTCCGAGAAGCGGGAGCTGGCCTTCCTGGTGGCTCACAGCATGCTTCATCTGTTCGGCTACGACCATATGGAGGATGAAGAGCGGAAGATCATGGAAGCAAAACAGGAAGAGATTCTGAAATTGAAGGGTTATATAAGGTGAAACAGGTGAATCTTTCCGACAGGAATTCCAGACAGAGATCCAATTTTGTCCTGCAGGGCACGATCCTTGCGGCAGCCGGCATCATCGTACGGCTGATCGGAATACTCTACCGTGTCCCGATGACGAATATTATCGGCGATGAAGGAATGGGATATTATTCCACCGCCTTCAACGTCTATAATATCATGCTGATCCTGTCATCCTACAGTCTTCCGGTGGCCGTATCGCGGATGCTTTCCGCAAGACTTGCAAAAAATGAATACCGGAACGCCGCCCGGGTGCTTCAGGCCGCGCTGGCCTATGCGACGGTGGCCGGCGGCATATCCTGCGCCATTACCTGGTTCTTTGCCGATTTCTTTGCCAGTTCCGTCTTTGATACGCCTCTCGCGGTGTATGCGCTGAAAACGCTGGCACCGACCATATGGATTATGGCTTACCTGGGCGTCCTCCGCGGATTCTTTCAGGGACACGGAACCATGGTTCCGACCGCCATTTCCCAGATACTGGAGCAGATTGTCAATGCGATTGTCAGCGTGGCTGCAGCGGGATTTCTGTTTGCCGCAGGATTAAAAGCCTCCGAAGCGATGGGAAAAGAGGGCTATGCGGAGGCCTACGGCGCTGCCGGAGGAACGCTGGGTACCGGTTCCGGTGCCTTTGCGGCACTCCTTTTTGTAGCGGTACTGTTTATTATCTACCTTCCGGTATTTAAAAACCGCGTAACCCGGGACACAGGGGACCATCCGGAGAGCTTCCGGCAGGTCAGCAGCGTGCTGCTGTTCACGGTCATTCCCGTGCTGTTAAGCTCCGCGGTCTACAATATCAATTCGGTGATTGACAATGGAATCATGGCCCACGGCATGCGGGCGACCGGGCAGGGTGCTTCCTTCCTCCGGCTGTGGGGAATCTACAACAACAAGTATATGCTTCTGGTTCACGTGCCTCTGGCCATGGCCAATTCCCTGTCATCCTCCCTGATTCCGTCTCTTTCCGCTGCCTCCTCCCGGGAGGACACGAAGGAGATGGTGGAAAAGACCAGTCTGGTCATCCGCGTCGCTATGCTGATTGCCATTCCTGCCGCCGTCGGACTGACGGTTCTGGCCGGACCGGTGATGAACCTGCTGTTCCGGAGCGGACGCAATGCGGACGGCATCCGGATGCTCACGGTGGGATCGGCCGCGGTCGTATTCCTGTCCCTGTCTACGGTGACCAACGCCGTGCTGCAGGGCCTGGGACATATGCGGGAGCCGGTAAAGAATGCCTTTATCTCTCTGGTACTTCATATCGGAGTGCTTGCGGTCTTACTGTTTGTATTCCGCATGGGCATCTACAGCATGGTATTTGCCAGCATCTTTTTTGCCATTGCCATGTGCGTTCTCAACCAGCGTTCCATCCGGAAGCATATTCCCTACCGGCAGGAGATCCGGAAAACCTTCCTTCTTCCGGCGGCAGCTTCCGCGGTCATGGGAATTGCGGCCCTCGTGGTATATTACGGGGTGCACCGCATCATTCCGTCGAACCTTTTCGGAGTGGTGGTTTCCGTGGCCTGCGCGGTCTTTGCCTACATGGCGGTATTTCTCCGGCTCGGCGGCATTACGGAGGCGGAGCTTCACAGTGTGCGCGGCGGCACAAGACTCCTTGTGCTGGCGAAAAAACTTCATCTTATGTAACAGAATTCCGGCAGAAAGGAAAAGGGTATGGACAAACACACGGGGAAGAATCGCGTGGCCGTCATCGGCGGCGGCGCCTCCGGTATGATGGCTGCGATTACGGCAGCCCGCGCCGGTGCTTCGGTGATGCTCCTGGAGCACACCGACCGGGTGGGAAAAAAGATCCTGTCCACGGGAAACGGGAAGTGCAATTATACCAACCGATATATGGATGCCTCCTGTTACCGATCCGATGTGCCGCATTTTCCCATGCAGGTGATTGAACGGTTCAGCACCGAAGATACCATATCCTTTTTTGAGGGGCTGGGCATTGTCCCCCAGGAGAAAAACGGCTATCTCTATCCGGCCTCCGGCCAGGCAAACTCTGTCCTGGATGTGCTGCGGAATGCCCTGGAAACGGAGCAGGTTCAGGTTCTGACCGGAACGGCGGTGAAGGAGATTCTCCCCTTACGCCGCGGATTCCGTATTGTGACGGATGGCGGAAACCGGACGGCGGACCGTGTGATTCTCGCCTGCGGCTCGAAGGCTGCGCCGAAGACCGGTTCTGACGGCTCCGGCTACGTGCTGGCAGAGAGTCTCGGCCACCGGATTATCCGGCCGCTGCCGGCTCTGGTACAGCTCCGATGCGCGGAAACCTTCTGGAAACGGGTTTCCGGCGTACGGACGGAAGGATGTGTTTCCCTTTTTGCCGAATCCCACAAGGGACCTGCGCTTCTTGCCGCAGACCGCGGGGAGCTGCAGCTGACGGATTACGGTATCTCCGGCATTCCCGTCTTTCAGGTGAGCCGGTTTGCCTCCCGGGCACTGGCAGAGCGGAAAAAGGTATTCTGTGAGCTGGATTTCTGGCCCGCCGCGAAGGAGGAATCCTTCTTCGGGATGCTGTCGGCGCGGCAGAAGATGCTTTCCGGACTTCCCATGAGGGAATTCTTTACCGGCTGGTTTAACCGGAAGCTGGCGGATCTCTTCCTTTCTCTCGAACACATCGGAGCAGAAGAAGAGACCGGAAGCATTTCCCAGGAACGGCTTTATGGTCTCGGAAAGAGGATACGCCATTTCCGGACAGATATCACCGGAACAAATTCCTTCGACCAGTGTCAGGTCTGCTCCGGCGGCGTGGATCTCCGGGATGTACAGCCGGAGACCATGGAGTCTCTTCTGGTACCGGGACTCTATTTTGCCGGTGAAATCCTGGACGTGGACGGAATCTGCGGCGGCTATAATCTCCAGTGGGCCTGGAGCAGCGGCCATATGGCCGGTCTTGCCGCATCCGGCAGCCAATTGTAAGATTGATGTAATTGCTTTTAACCCCTTCTCTTGCTATGATTACGACGAGCGATACGCTCCCTCCGGCCAAAGGCCGGGGACAGAATCTGTAAGAGAGGGGGTATCTTTATGCCAGGAAAGAAATTTGATCCGCAGGATCTGTTCGACCGGATTCGCAGAAGCCGGCAGACATCGGAGGAAGTTCCCGGAGGTCAGAAGCCCCGGCGGAATTTTGATTCCTTCCGGCTGGTGCTTGTCATCGCCCTTATTCTGTTTGTCGTGCGCGCCTCCGACGGTGCATTCTTTACGCTGAATGTGAATGAATCCGCGGTGGTGACCACCCTGGGACGTCCCGCGAGTGTTACGACGCCGGGGGTACACTTTAAGATTCCCTTTGTGCAGAACGTGGTGAAGATGAGCCGGGAGATCCAGGGCATGACCATCGGCTACGACGCCAGCAATCAGTCGGTGCCCAGCGAGTCCGAGATGATCACCAAGGACTTCAACTTCGTCAACGTGGATTTTTACATCGAATACCAGATGAACGACCCGGTGGAATATTATATTCACATGGACACCGCCTATGATATTCTCCGGAATCTGGCCCAGTCCTACATCCGCGACACCGTCGGCGTCTACAATGTGGATGACGTCATCACCACCGGAAAGGCCGAGATTCAGTCCAAGATAAAGACCCTTCTGTCCGAACGGATGGAAAAGGAGAATGTGGGACTCGGCGTGGTCAATGTCACCATCCAGGATGCGGAGCCGCCCACCGCGGAGGTCATCAGCGCCTTCCGCGCCGTGGAGGATGCCAAGCAGGGCATGGATACCCGCATCAACGAGGCCAACAAATATGCCTCCGAGCAGATCCCTGCGGCCAACGCCAGGGCGGACAAGGTGATTCAGGATGCCGAGGCCTACCGCCAGGAGCGCATCAGCGAGGCGGAGGGACAGGCAGCCCGCTTTAACGACATGTACCGGGAATACCAGAAGTATCCGCTGATCACGAAAAAGCGCATGCTGTATGAGACCCTGGAGCAGGTGCTGCCGGATCTGAAGGTCATCATCAACAGCTCCGACGGAACACAGACGATGCTGCCGCTGGAGCCCTTTGTACAGGCTGCCGCGCCGGATGCGCCGCAGTAGAAAGGAGGACAGCATGAAACGGAAAACACCCCTGTTGGTTCTGATTGTTCTTGCGCTGTTTCTGGTTCTCCAGTCGGTGGTGATCGTTCACGCCTATGAATACAAGGTGGTAACCCAGTTCGGAAGCGTGGTGAGTGTTTACGAAACGCCCGGCCCCCACCTGAAGATTCCATTTATCCAGAGTACCCAGAGTATTCCGAAAAAGAAGATGCTCTATGACCTGTCCCCCAGCGATGTGACGACGAAGGACAAAAAGGTCATGAATGTGGACTCCTTCATCATCTGGGAGGTAACCGACCCGGTCCGCTACATGTCTGCGCTGAACGCCAGCCAGGAGAAGGCAGAGACCCGCATCGGCAATGTGGTATACAACTCACTGAAAACCGTCCTTTCCGCCACATCCCAGGAGGATATCATCTCCGGACGCGACGGAAAGCTGGCCCAGACCATCACCTCCAACATCGGAAGCCAGATGGATCCCTACGGCATCCGCATCATCGCGGTGGAGACGAAAAAGCTGGACCTGCCGGATTCCAACAAGGAGTCGGTTTACCAGCGAATGATCTCGGAGCGCAACAACATTGCAGCCCAGTACACGGCAGACGGCGATTACAAGTCCTCCCTTCTTCGGAACTCCACGGATAAAACCGTCCGGGAGACGGTGGCGAAGGCCAACGCCGAGGCCCAGAAGATCAAGGCCGAGGGCGAAGCCGAGTATATGCGCATCCTGAGCGAAGCCTACAACGATGCCGACAAGGCGGACTTCTACAATTATGTCCGCTCCCTGGATGCACTGAAAATCTCCCTCAAGGGAAGCAATAAAACCATTATTCTCGACGAACAGAGTGAGATCGCGAAAATTCTGCAGGGAAATATGACCCCCTGAGAAAAGGAACAAAAGTGATTCGGATTAACCAGCTGAAATTATCGCTGAAACATACACCGGAGGATCTCCGGCGCAAGGCGGCAAAGCTTCTGCACATTGCGCCGGAGGAGATCCTCTCCCTGGATATTGTCCGCCGCTCGCTGGATGCGAGAAAAAAGGACAATATTCTTTTTTCGTATACGGTAGACCTGCGGGTAAAGAATGAGGAAAAGACTGCAAAAAGGGCAAAGGGCCCCGATATTTTGGTAAAGCAGGAGCAGCACTATCACTTCCCGAAGCCGGGGGATACGCCTCTGGGAAATCGGCCCGTCATTATCGGATTCGGTCCTGCCGGCATGTTCTGTGCCCTGTTTCTTGCACGGGCCGGGTTTAAGCCCCTGGTTCTGGAGCGGGGACTGGATGCTGACAGCCGTATTCTCTCCGTAAACCGCTTCTGGAAAGAGGGTATTCTGGATCCGGAGTGCAACGTGCAGTTCGGTGAGGGCGGTGCGGGAACATTTTCCGACGGAAAGCTTAATACCATGGTAAAAGACCCCTCCGGGCGGGGCCGGCAGGTCCTTCTGGAGTTTGCGGGATTCGGCGCCGATTCTTCCGTAACCTATGACAGCCACCCCCATGTGGGTACGGATGTCCTTACATCCGTGGTAAAGAATCTGCGGGAGGAGGTCATCCGCCTGGGCGGCGAGGTCCGCTTCGGCGCGAGAGTCACGGATTTTTCCGTAAAGAACGGACATATCGCGGGCGTCTGCCTGGATGAGACGCTTATTCCGGCGGAATGCGTGATCCTGGCCGTAGGCCACTCCGCCAGAGATACCTTTGCCATGATGCACAAGATGCAGATCCCGATGGAGCCCAAGGCCTTTGCCGTCGGCGTGCGGATTCAGCATCCCCAGTCCATGATCAATCAGGCCCTGTACGGAACCGAACATCCGGAAATCATCGGTCCTGCGCCCTACAAGGTCACGGCGCAGACGGCCGCAGGGCGGGGCGTCTATTCCTTCTGCATGTGCCCCGGCGGATACGTGGTGAATGCCTCTTCCGAAGAGGGCATGACGGCCGTCAACGGCATGAGCTATCATGACCGGGCAGGGGAAAATGCAAACAGCGCCATCATCGTGACTGTGGATCCCAGGGACTTCGGGGAAGGCGGCGTCCTGGCAGGCATGGCATTCCAGAGAAGACTGGAACGGAATGCATATCTGGCCGGGGCCGGAGATATCCCCGTTCAGCTCTTCGGAGATTTCATAAGCGGCAGGATATCCGACCGGTTCGGCGATGTGGCCCCTGCATTCCGTGGAAATTACCGGTTCGGCGACGTCCGGGGAATCTTCCCCGCTTATCTTGCAGACAGTCTGGAGGAGGGGATTCGGTCCTTTTCCAGGCGCATTCAGGGCTTTGACCGGCCCGACGCCATCCTGGCGGGGGTGGAGAGCAGAACCTCCTCGCCCGTGCGGATTCTTCGCAATGAAACCCTGCAGTCTGCGGT
>DMCD01000272.1 GCA_003445895.1 Lachnoclostridium sp.
CCTGTGCCATGGAGCGGATTCCGCCCAGGCGGCAGAAGCCGGAAAGAGCGATGACAAGAAAAAGCATAATAACCAGATGCCGGATAAGGCGGCCGGTTCTCTTCCCGCCTGCGGCTCTTCTTCTGCACTTTTTACTCGGATATGCTCTCATGACTCTTCCCTCCGTTCCAAACATCTGTTCTGTATTGCAATTATACAATTCGAACATCTGTTTGTCAATAAAAATCGAACAAAGGTTTGCTATTTTTTCCCTACTGTGATAGAATAGCATCAGAGCATTGGAAACTTATCACGAAGCGGCCATTTCGCCCTTCGTTTGAACTCAGATTATCAGGAAAGCGGGGATAACAAGATGGCCCGAAGCACAAAGGCAAGTGAGAAGCAGAAACGAATTCTGGAATATATCAAGGAGTGTCTCCTGAGCAGAGGATATCCGCCCACCGTTCGGGAGATCTGCGAGGAAGTGGGACTCAAATCCACCTCCTCCGTCCATGCACATCTGGAGCAGCTGGAGGCCAGCGGCCTGATTCGCCGTGACCCCACCAAGCCCCGTGCGATTGAGATTGTGGACGATGATTTCAATCTCAGCCGCCGAGAGGTTGTGAATGTACCTCTCATCGGAACCGTTGCCGCCGGCGCGCCGATCCTCGCGGAGGAGAATATCGAGAACTATTTCCCTATCCCCGCAGAGATGCTCCCGAACAAGCAGACCTTCATGCTGAAGGTGAAGGGCGACAGTATGATCGACGTGGGCATCTACAACGGAGACCGTGTTATTGTCGAACAGGCAGAGACCGCCGCAAACGGGGAGATCGTTGTTGCTCTCGTTGATGATTCCGCCACGGTGAAGCGCTTCTTCAAAGAAAAGGGCCATTACCGTCTTCAGCCGGAGAATCCGGACATGGATCCCATCATTGTCGATCATGTACAGATTCTGGGCAAGGTTATCGGCCTGCTCCGCCTGATGAAGTAAGAGATACATTTACCGCCGAATCCTATATCCTGTTATATGAGGAAGGAATCCGTACGGATTCCCTTGAAGTCGCTCAAAGCCGCGACGGGCTCCCCCGACCGAAGGCCGGGGGCAGAGAGGAAGGAATCCGTACGGATTCCCTTGAAGTCGCTCAAAGCCGCGACGGGCTCCCCCGACCGAAGGCCGAGGGCAGAACAGAAAACCGCTGTCACATCCTCCGAATATCCGGGGACATGACAGCGGTTCTTTTATCTGTTATTTTCTGTTATTCTATCTATTCCTGCAGTCTACAGCTCCGCAGTATCTTCGATGACTTTTCCGTCACGCCAGATGCGCTCCAGATCATAGAAGAGACGGTCTTCTTCCGAGAAGATGTGAATGATGATATCGCCGTAATCCAGCAGAATCCATCCGGCAGACTGGTAGCCTTCCGTCTTATGCTCCGGCCGGCCGGCCTTCTCCATATACTCCTCTACATTGTCCGCCAGTGCCTGAACCTGACTGACATTTGCACCATCCGCGATGATAAAGTAGTCTGCGACAACTGAGACATCATGAATATCAATAATGCGGATATTTCCGCCCTTCTTGTCCTTCAGTGCCTCCACGGCTGCTTTTACGAGTTCCTTCGTCCTGGTGTTTTCTTCTGCCATCTGCCTCTTTTTGCTCCTTTCCCACGATACGTCTGGGGTTTCTCTGAACATTCCGCAGGACCAGCTGTTTCAGCTGTCCCGCTCTGTTCTTTCATTATATCATCTGTTTCGGATAATTGCGACTGCAAAGATGAATTATTGTTTCTTCTTTTCAGATAATATTCATAGGTTTCCCGGGAAGCAGGGTCAATTACACTGCCCTTTTTCTCCAGATACCGGAGAATCCCTTCGCATATTCTGAAAAATGTCTCATCCAGGTCGATAAAGGCCAGCTTCCGGTACTCCTCCAGACCTTCCATGCCGGAGCGCCCCGGTTCGATATAATCCGAAACGTACACAATCTTATCCAGGAGAGACATATCCGGCTTTCCCGTCGTGTGAACGGCAATCGCGGACAGAATCTCCGGGTCCGATACCCCGTATTTCTGTTCGGCCAGAAACGCACCCAGCTTCGCATGGATGACGGCGGGGGCAGCCAGCTCCCCTTCGGTCAGGGCTATCCCGCGCTTCTCGCACTGCTCGATGGTTTCCTCATTGGTCCACCGTTTTGCACAGTCGTGAAGAAGGCCTGCCAGCTCTGCCTTTTCCAGATCACATCCCCAGCGCATGGCCAGCGCCACAGAGGTATAGCAGACGCCGAGAGTGTGCTCATAGCGGGACGGCTTAAGCTTCTTTTTCAGTTTTTCACGAATTTCCACATGCTCCGGTCGCATGGCACTTCCTCCCTGACACTTATTCTTCCGTATACAGCTTCCGGTCCCGGATGATGTCGATGACACCTCCGGGCAGAACGTCCGAGACATCCTTTCCTTCCCGCAGTCTTCCGCGGATGTCGGCCGAGGAGATATCCATCTCCCGGCAGTGAAGGATATCGATGCGGGCCCCGTATTTCTTCTCCAGCTGACGGATAAGAGGCGTCAGCTCGTCCGTCTCCGGTCCCAGGGTTTCCTCATCTTCCCGCTGGGCTGCGAGGAACGGAATCTCCTTCAGGACGTACTCCGGGTGATACCAGGTTTCGATATGACGGACCGAATCCTCCCCAACGATAAAATAGAATTCCGTATCGGGGTAATCCTGCTTCAGCAGCCGTACGGTATCGGCGGTATAGGTATTATCACTTTCCCGCCGGAGTTCATAGTCGGAACAGACAAAATAGGGAAAGGGCGCAATCGCCGCCTCAACCATGGCGACCCGGTCCTCTGCCGAGGTAATCCGGTGGTCATGCTTGTGCGGAGGTATCCGCGACGGCATAAACCAGATGCAGTCCAGCCCGTACTCCCGGTACGCCTGCTCTGCGATATTGAGATGGCCCAGATGGATGGGGTCAAAGGTTCCTCCCATTATGCCGATTCGTTTCATATCACTTCTCCGGCAGAATAATCTTCCGCTTCTTTTCTTCCTTTGCCGGACGGTACAGCACGATTTTCCGGCCGATCACCTGCACAACCTGCGAGCGGGTGCGCTCGGCCAGCATCTGTGCCAGCTCTCTTCCGTCGTCCGCACAGTTTTTCAGCACATTGATCTTGATCAGTTCTCTTGCCTCCAGGGCTTCGGATACCGCTTCCGTGAATTCCGGCGTCAGACTGGACTTGCCAATCTGCAGCACCGGCTCCATGGTCATGGCCAGGCCCTTCAGGTATGCTCTCTGCTTACTGTTCATCGAATACCTCTATTCTCTGTAATAACTGAATTCATGGCCATACATCCGGACGGTATCGCCTTCCTCGATTCCCTCTTCTTCAAGGCGATCCAGCACGCCGGACTTCTTCAGAAACTGCTGGAAGAACTGGAATCCCTTTTCCGACTCCAGATTGGTATAGCCCAGCATCTTGTCGATCTTCGGGCCTTCCACCACAAAGACGCCCTTCGGATCCCGTTCCACCGTATAGGGAAGATCTTCCACCTGGGGCATGAACTCGTATTCCGACTCATAGACCACCGGCTTCTTCGGGAGCTTCTGCAGGGTTTCCCAGACATCCCACAGCAGTTCTTTAATACCCTGTCCCGTGACACCGGAGATGGCAAATACCTTCATTCCCTCCGGCTCAAAGGTTCTGCGGATCCGCTCCACCGGATCCTCTTCCCCTTCCTCCGTGATGATGGAGTCAATCTTGTTGGCAGCGATAATCTGGGGCCGGCTCACCAGGTCCACGTTATACTTTTCCAGCTCCTGCTGGATGGCCCGGATATCCTCCACCGGATCTCTTCCTTCCACCGATGCCGCATCCACCACGTGAATCAGCACGCGGGTCCGCTCGATGTGCTTCAGGAAATTAAGGCCGAGGCCTGCGCCTTCCGAGGCACCCTCGATAATGCCGGGGATATCCGCCATGACAAAGCCCTTGCCCTCGCCGAGGTCCACGACGCCCAGATGAGGAGTCAGGGTGGTAAAATGATAATTTGCAATCTCCGGCTTCGCGTTGGAGACACGGGAAAGCAGGGTGGATTTTCCCACGTTCGGGAATCCCACCAGACCCACGTCGGCAATTACCTTGAGCTCCAGCAGCACCGTCAGCTCCTGGGCCGGCTTGCCGGCCTGGGCGTACTGCGGCACCTGCATGGTGGCGGTGGCGTAATGCATATTGCCCTGTCCGCCGCGGCCTCCGTGAAGCACCACAACCCGCTGATTGTCACCGGACATGTCCACAATCACCTGTCCGGATTCCGCATCCTTCACGACGGTTCCCTCCGGAACCTTGATGATCATGTCTTCCCCGTCGGCGCCATGGCGCTTTTTCTTTTCGCCGGGCTTTCCGTTGCCCGCCGCATACTTGCGCATATGACGGAAATCGCCCAGGGTATTCATGCCCTTATCCACCTGGAATATGACATCGCCTCCCCGGCCGCCGTCTCCGCCGTCAGGTCCGCCGGCGGCAACAAACAATTCTCTGCGGAAACTCACATGACCGTCTCCGCCTCTTCCCGATTTAATAACGATTTTTGCACTGTCGGCAAACATAATATACCTCTTAGATCGCAAAGGGGCTCCATACGATGAACGTACGGAGCCCGAATCATAGCGAGCAGCTCTGATTACTCGTTGATTGCTCTCGGATAAACAGAAACCTGCTTTCTGTCTCTGCCCAGTCTCTCAAAGCGGACAACGCCGTCTACCATGGCAAATAATGTATCATCTCCGCCGCGGCCTACGTTTACGCCCGGATGGATCTTGGTTCCGCGCTGTCTGTAAAGCACGTTGCCGGCAAGAACGAACTGACCGTCCGCACGCTTAGCACCAAGTCTCTTGGACTCGGAATCACGGCCGTTCTTTGTGGAGCCGACACCTTTCTTGTGAGCGAAAAGCTGAAGGTTCATCTTGAACATCAGTTACACCTCCTCGAATCGTATTCTCATATACTCCTCACCGCAGCTCTCCTGCACGTCCTGAAGTCCCAGGACAAGAGCGTTCATGAGAAGCGTCGCATCGTGGCTTGCTTTGCCGGGAAAACGGAACCGGAAGAATCCTTCCTCACACTCCGCCTCAAAGCGGTCATCTGTGAAATGTTCCACGGAATTGGCCATATTCACCGTCAGTGCAGATACCGCCGCACAGACAATATCTTTGCCGTACTCATCGTATCCGGCATGACCGTCCACCGTTATCCCCAGCGTATTACCGTCTGAATCAGTTTCTATTCTGACGTTGATCATCGGACATTACGCGTTGATCTTCTCGATCTTCACTTCAGTGAAAAGCTGTCTGTGACCATTCTTCTTATGGTAACCTGTCTTCGGCTTATACTTGTAAACAATTACTTTCTTCGCCTTGCCCTCTTTTACCACGGTAGCGGTAACGCTTGCCCCGTCAACGACAGGAGTACCGATCTTAAGCTCTGCGTCATTGCTGACAACAAGAACCTGATCGAAGGTTACGCTCTGGCCGGCGTCTACACCGAGCTTCTCAACTCTGATGACATCGCCCTCGGCAACTTTGTACTGTTTACCACCGGTTGCTATAATCGCATACATCTGATGGCACCTCCTATAATAAATACTCGCCAGCTTCGGCGGCAGGACGCACTTCTAGCCTCGCTGTGCGGCACACCTATATAGTTTAACAACTGCTTCCCGAATTGTCAACGGGATTTTTTATATAATTTTCGGCCAGCGGCCGTTCTACCTTCATCCTTGTGATCTCCACCAGACCAAGGGCTGTAATGTCCACAAGAACCGTTTTCACCGGGTCCTTCTGCAGTTCCTTCCGGAGATGGTCCATCAGGCGCTCACTGTCCCCCGGCCGCCGCATATTGATGAAGTCGATGAGAATAATTCCGGACAGATTCCGCAGCGTAAGCTGCCTGGCCGCTTCCTCCGCTGCCTCCATATTTACCTTCAGGATGGCCTCGTCCATCGCTTTCCGGCCGGAGTATTTCCCCGTATTCACATCAATCACCGTCAGCGCCTCCGTGGGCTCAATGACAAGATACCCGCCGGATTTCAGCCAGACCTTCGGCGAAAGGGCATCCCGGAGTGCCGTGTCCAGCCGGTAGAGAGAAGAAAGCGGCAGAGTTTCATCCTCATAGAAGGAAAATATCTCCTTCCGGTCCGGCGCCTCCTCCAGGAGGAAACGCACAATATTCTCCCTGCAGTCCGCCCTGTTTGTCACAATGCGCTCCGTATCCCGGAGATTTCCCCGGATCAGCCGGATATATTCCGGTTCCGCCTCCCGAAGAAGGGTTCCCGCCCGGCGGGTCTTTGCCTTTTCCAGCACCTCCCGGGCCTTTCCTCGGAGGTATTCCAGCTCCCTTCGGATATCCTCCTCCGGAACAGACGAGGCCTCCGTACGGGCGATGACTCCGAAATCTTCATCCATCCATTCGGTGAGAACCTGAAGAAGTCTCTTTCTCTCTCCGTCGTCTGTTATTTTCGAGGAGACCGCCCGGTTCTTTCTGCCGGATGTCAGTACCGTGAAGCGCCCCGCAAAGCTCAGATTGGAAGAAAGCACCGGTTCTTTGGTTTTGACCGCATCCCGCGCAACCTGCACCGCCAGCTCCTCCCCTTCCCGGAGATCTTCCCGATGGTTGTCCCGCAGGCTGAAATAGCCGGTTTTTCCCGGCGCAAACTCGATAAAGGCTGCCTCAATGCTGGGGACAATATGCTTAACCCTGCCGGTGTAGATATTGCCCACAAGAGAATTATCCGGAGGCTCCGGCAGAATCCTCGACACTCTGCCGTCATCGATCACTGCCGCGGTCAGGAGGCCGCGGCAGTCGGTAATCACAATCGTTTTCATCAGAATTCTGCTCCGTAATCTTCCAGGGAACGGAACCGGTGTTCCCCGTCCGTACCTTCATCGGCGTAGAGCTCCACCCGCTCCACCTGAATGGCCAGAGCCGGGTATTCCTGTCCTTCCGAGAGATAAAACGCATCCAGAACCTGCTCGGGCTTGGCGTTGGCAGAGCTTCCCTGCGACAGTTTAAGAAACATGCCGCATCCACCGTCGTGCTCGGGAATGGATGCTTCGAAATAAGCCTCATAGACCAGGGGTCCCAGGTCCGTCTCCCGGTCTCCCTTCTTTGTGTGCTTCACATAAGGGATGGAGTCTCTTCTTGCAAATGCAGCCGCCCTCTCCCAGAATTCTCCGGGATTCTCCGGTTCTTTTCCTTCCTTGAACCAGACCCGGTAGTCCGCCGCAGCAGTGACGGACATGGCGTTTTTCGTGCCGTCGGGAAGAAGCCTGCAGCTGGTGACTGTAAGTCCCGGTACGCCGGCTGCATTCAGACGGCTGACCATGTCCTCTGAGCTTTCTGCCTCATGGACGTCGATGTCGCAGTATTCTCCCAGGCTTAAATGCCCGACGCTCAGGGGAGATGCAAAGGACATAACCTGATGGGGGTTAAATCCCTCACTGTACCGGATGGGAATCCCCGCCCGGCGGATCAGCTTCTGGAAATAGCGCATGATGTCCAGATGCCCGATAAACCGGAGGTCTCCCTGCTTCCGGAATTTAATTCTCAGTTTCAAAGCAGACACCTCCTCCGAATTTTCTCACGCCGCAGCCGCTGCACATTTCCCGGCAGTTTTTGGTCACTTTGCCGGCTTTCGCATGCTCCCACTCCCGGATGAAGAACTGCTTGCTCACGCCGCAGTCGATGAAGTCCCAGGGAAGCACTTCCGTAACCTCCCGCTCCCGCTCGGTATAGAAGGACGGATCGATATGGGCTTCTGCAAAAGCCCGCATCCACCGGTCGTTGTCGAAGGTTTCATTCCAGGCATCATAGAGGGCTCCGTTCCGGTATGCCAGCTCCACAGCCTCTGCCACCTTCCGGTCTCCCCGGGCCAGAACGCCCTCCAGTACGGAGACGTCCGCCTCATGCCAGTTATAGCGAAGAGACTTCTTGTTGAGCATTTCCTTCATGCGGTGGTTTACAATAGCTGCCTTGCCCAGGAATTCATCCCGGTTGTTCATTCTTGCCCACTGGAAGGGCGTAAAGGGCTTCGGCACAAAGAAGGAGGTGCTGGCCGTCACCTGCACCTTGCCGTGGCGGTCTTCCTTCGGCACGGTATCATAGTAGTTTTCCGCCACCCGCTCCGTCAGCTCCGCGATGCCCCGAATATCCTCTTCCGTCTCAAAGGGAAGTCCAAGCATGAAATACAGTTTGACCTTATTCCATCCGCCGCGGAATGCCATGGCCGAACCATTCATGATATCCTCTTCGGTCAGTCCCTTGTTAATGACGTCGCGCATCCTTTGGGTTCCAGCCTCCGGTGCAAAGGTCAGGCTGCTTTTCCGCACGTCCTGCACCTTGCTCATGACATCCAGAGAGAAGGCGTCAATGCGGAGAGACGGGAGGGAGATATTGACGCCGCTCTTCCCGTACTTCTCAATCAGATAGTTCAAAAGCTTCTCCAGCCCGCGGTAGTCGCTGGTACTGAGGGAGCTGAGGGTGATCTCATCATATCCCGTGGAGGAAAGCAGGGCGTCCGCCAGCCGCATCAGCTCTTCCGGAGACCGCTCCCGGACCGGCCGGTAGATCATCCCGGCCTGGCAGAACCGGCATCCGCGGATGCAGCCGCGCATGACTTCCAGGGTCACCCTGTCCTGGGTTGCCCGGATAAAGGGAACCACGGGCTTCTCCGGATACCAGGTCCGATCCATGTCCATCACCAGCTGGCGTTCCACCATCGCCGGCGCATGGGGATTGTTGGGCACCATCTCCAGGATCGTGCCGTCTTCCCGGTAGGAAACATCGTAAAAGGCGGGTACGTAGATTCCGGGAATCTCGGCGGCTGCCTCCAGGAAGTCCCTGCGGCTTCCGCCCTTTTTCCGGTTCTCCAGATAGGCGTCCAGCAGCTGGAAATACACCACCTCTCCCTCGCCGATATAGAACATATCGAAGAAGGGTGCGATGGGCTCCGGATTATAGCTGCAGGGTCCTCCGCCGATGACGATGGGGCAGTCCTCGCCCCGGTCTTCGGCATGCAGCGGAATGCCCGACAGATCAAGGATCTGCAGAATATTCGTATAGCACATCTCATACTGCAGGGTTATGCCCAGAAAATCAAAGTCCTTAATGGGATCCTGGCTTTCCAGGGCAAACAGAGGAATGTTCTTTTTCCGCATGATGGCGTCCAGGTCCGTCCAGGGCGAATACACCCGCTCGCACCAGACGTCCTCTCTGCGGTTGAACATATCGTAAAGAATCTGTATTCCGAGGTGGGACATGCCGATCTCATAAACATCGGGAAAGCACATGGCAAACCGCACCTGTACCTTCGATTTGTCCTTGACGACACTGTTCAGTTCCCCGCCGATATAACGGGCCGGTTCGCTGACCGACAGCAGCACCTCGTCATCCAAAGCTAGTTTTCTCATTCGTTCTCCTCATCCCGTTCTTCCAGGTCCTCTGCGAGGGGTTCCAGATAGTGGACCAGCATCTCGCGGACACTCCGGATCCGGCGTTTGTCGCTTCTGTCCAGTTCCTCGTAGGTAAAGCTCTTCCTGCCGCCCTGTTCCATGCGATTCCACCAGATTTCCATATCCCGGTAGGGCACATAGTAGATTTCATCCCGCTGGGTGTAATACACGACAAAGAACGCCACGCCGCCCTGCTCCTCAAAAGCCTTCATAAAAGCCATCTGGTGGGCGTGGACGTTCTGCAGCGGAAAGGTATCTGCCGCGCATTCCTTCGCATCAAAGCAGACGGCTACGCCCTGGATGACGCCGATATAGTCCACGGTACTCTTCTGGTCAAAATAGGCCAGCGTAATGTGATGCGTCGCCTTGTCGATATTGATGGGCGTAATCGGTGTCGGCACCTTCTGGATCAGCCCCAGATGCCGTTCCCGGTAGCATTCATTTGTATGATTGATCAGGTCCTCCAGCGTGGAACCGCGGAGACCTCTCCCATTCCAGGTACCCAAGCATATCCTCCTGCTCTTACCCTATCAGATACTTTACCGCTCTCCGGAAAAGCTCCGGTTCCTCTGCAGTAAACACCTTTCCTCCAAGCCTCCCCAGCGGTTCCTGCACCTCATACGGCATCTCCAGCCGCGCCGCATGCAGCAGCTGGTAGGAAATCCCCAGCTCACGCCGAAGCGTCTCATTCCATGCCCGGTTTCCGTATTTGAAATCACCGGCCACAGGATGGCCGGCGGATGCCAGATGGGCGCGGATCTGATGGGTCTTTCCCGTCACCAGCCGGACCTCCAGAAGCGTTGCCTTATCGCTCTTTGCCAGCGGACGGTACTCCGTGATGATTCTCTCATCCCGGGGATCCTGCTTCTCCGGGAAGACGGAAACCCGGTTGGCAGCCGCATCCTTTCGCAGATACCCGTCAAGCCGCATTCCATGGCCGATACGACCGCGCACAATGGTCCGGTAGAACTTTCCCACCTTCCGGGTGCGGATAAGCTCCGACATGGTCTGCAGACCGGGCAGACTCTTGCCGGCAATCAAGAGTCCGCTGGTATTCCGGTCCAGGCGGTTGCAGATTCCGGGACGGAATGCCCTGAGATCCTCTGTGGTCAGCTGTCCGCTCTCCTTAAGATACCGAAGAAGCAGTTCATTCAGGGATATATCTCCGGCCTCCGCCTTCTGGGAAAGAAGTCCTGCCGGTTTGTTGAACAGAATAATATCCGCATCCTCGTAGACAATCTCCGGGATGGGCTGCGCATCTTCCTTCCTGCCAGGGGCTTCATCTGCCCCCGACTCTTCCCCGGTGCCGGAAAACCGGGTGATGGTCTCGTCGGAAAGAAACAGCTTTATCTCGTCGCCGACGGCCAGAATCTCCGACCCGTCGCACTTTTTTCCGTTTCTTGTAATATTCTTTTTCCGGAGCATCTTGTAGATAAAGCCGCGTCCCGCTTCCTTCAGGTATTTCGAAAGAAACTTGTCCATACGCTGACCGGCTTCATTGGCCCCTATGGTTATACTCTGCATATCTGCCTCACATGGACATCTTCTTCAGCGTCTCTGCCGCATAATCCATGCTGCCGTCGTCCTCATATTCCGAAGCCGGCTTCAGACTCTCCATCCTCTTTTCGAAGGTCTTCCAGTCCGAAATGATATGCAGATTACCGTCCAGGCGCATGGCCTCCAGGGTCCGGTTCAGCTCCGCTTCCGAGGCTTTGACATTCACCTTCGGATTGATGTTGTAGGCATAGATTCCGGTCGGATGAATCGCCAGAACATCGACGGGAATCACGGAGGTGGTCGTGGTCAGCACCATATCATAAAGAATAAGGGCCTTTTCCTCATAGGGCTTCACCTTCTCATAGAAGGCCCTGTCCGGTGTTTTAAACTTCCACACCGCCGCCAGCGGCGTGGCGAGATTGGCCAGCGGGATTGCGATAAGAACGGCACAGATGATGCTGAGAATGTTCAGTATTCGGTTTGCCGTCGTAAACCGGATAATCATAAGGATGCCGATGGCACAGGCCATAAGGCCGATCCAGAAGAGTCTTTTCCGTTTGAAGTAATCCCGGTATCCGTAGACACCCTGTTCTTTCTTTTTCACAGCCGTTCCTTTCCCCACTGCGGCATAAACCGCAGAAGCTCGCGGAAATCCCGCGCATAATAGTCCGCCATGGAGCGAATCTGCGGGCGGAATTCCTCCGCTGCGTCATCCTCGATGGCACACACCTTCATTCCCGCAGCCTTTCCGGCGGCAATCCCGGCCGGCACATCCTCAAAGACCAGGCACTCCTCGGGCCGAAGACCCAGAAGCTCTGCCGTATGAAGGTATATATCGGGAGCGGGTTTTCCGGCACCCACATCGCATCCGGTAACCAGCACATCGATATACCGGTCAAGGGCCAGGGATTCATTGAGCCCCTCCACAATCTCCCGGCCGTTGCTGGTGGCGATCCCCGTCTTCATGCCCGCCTTCCGGGCCTCCTTCAGGAATTCCTCCGCCGCCGGTTTGAAGGGAACTTCCTTCCGGTACTTTTCGATGGACATCTCCGTCCAGATCCGCTTAATCTCTTCCAGACCCATATTCAGCCGGAACCGATCCTTGAAGTACACCGCCGTCTCGGAAAAGCTCATCCCCTGTATGATTTCCTGCAGATCCCCGGGAAGGGCAAGTCCCAGGCCTCCGAGAAAATCGATGTCTATCTGCTTCCACATCCACATGGAATCCACCAGAGTTCCGTCCAGATCAAACAGAAGCCCACGAATTCCGTTCAGCATAGGTTCTTCCTCCGACTGTTCTTTCTGTCCGTCGAATGGCCGTCCCTGCACACGCGGCGGCCGCTCTCCGGCTCATCGCACAATAGGCTGCCGCAAACAGACCGTTGCGGCAGCCTTCAGTTATCCTGTCTTCAGTTGGGAACAGATTATTCTTCCGGAACCTCCGGTTCCTCTTCTGCCGGCTCTTCCTGCTGTACCACGATGCTTCCGGAAAGCTCCTGCCGGTTGGCAGAAACGATCTCATAGCTGGACTGCATGGAACTGCGGAAGGAGTCGAAGCGGCCCTGTGCGTCATCAAGAGTATGGCGCACGATGGTCTGCAGGCTTGCGAGCATGTCATCCGTATACTTGATGGAGCTCTGACGGATGCCGTTGGCTTCGTTGACGGCGTTGTCAACAATCTGCTGTGCCTGGGTATTCGCCTGCTCAATCACCTGATTGGCCTGCTCATAGGCGCGCTGCATGATCTCATGCTCGTTCACCATCTCGTTGGTCTGCTCCTCAGCCTGGGCGATCATGGTATCTACCTGGCTGTGGGCTTCCTTCATGGTCTTATCCGCTTCCGCATGGGCTTCCGCGAGAATCGCATCCTGATTGCTGATGATCTTCTGGTACTGCTTTACTTCCTCCGGAATGCGCATGCGGAGCTCTACCAGGAGTTCTTCAATCTCTTCTTTATTGACAACAATCCGGGAGTTGGAAAACGGCTGCGGCTTGCAGCTGGCAATGTAATCTTCAATCTCTGTAATAATCTGTTCAATCTTACTGCTCATAATACCTATCTCCTCTGTTCAGCGAGTTTCTCTGTGACAATCTCTGCGATTCTGGGATTCAGAAACTCTGAGATATCTCCGCCGTATCGGGCGACTTCCTTCACCATACTTGAACTCAGGTACGCGTACTTAAGATTTGTAGTCAGAAACAGGGTGTCAATCTCAGGCGCAATCACTCGATTCATCTGCGCCATCTGCAGTTCGTATTCAAAGTCGGTCACGGCGCGAAGACCTCTGACGATGACGTCCGCGCTCTGCTGTCTTGCAAAGTCCACCAGGAGTCCGTCAAAAGATAATACCGTGACGTTCGGAAGTTCTGCTGTCACATACCGAAGCATCTCAACGCGCTCGTCTGTCGTAAACAGCGGTGTTTTCGCGCTGTTGCAGAGTACGCCCACTATCACGCGGTCAAAGATCCTGGATGAACGCTCTATAATGTCATAATGTCCGAGTGTCACCGGATCAAAACTTCCGGGATAAATTGCCGTATTCATTCCTGCCCTCCAGAACCAAAAGCCAGAAACTCATGCCGGCTGGTTTTATATACTTTCTCTTTCATTAACCGGTATCCCAGATCCGCGATATAGTCAAACTCCGTCTCCCTGGCGGCCTCAACGATGATCAGCGTATCAGGGGTCAGAATCGGAGATCCGGCCAGCCGTTCCAGAACAGCCCTCTCCAGGTCCTTTCGGAACGGTGGATCCATATAGATAAAATCAAACACCCTGTGCTGATCTTCCAGTCTGCGAATCGCAGTCATAACATCGCAGAGCATAAGCTCTGCCTTATCTGTAAAGTGTGTTGTCTCCAGATTGGTGCGGATACACTCCGCCGCTCTGCGGTTGTTCTCCACGAGAACGGCCCGTGCAGCCCCCCGGCTGAGCGCCTCGATGGCAATGGCACCGCTTCCCGAAAAGAGATCCAGAAACTCCGTATCCGGGAGTCCGAACTGGAGTATGTTAAACAGGGTCTCCTTAATCTTATCTCCGGTCGGCCTGGTTTCCAGACCTTCCAGTGTTATCAGTCGCAGTCTGCGTGCACTGCCGGCGATTACTCTCATGCGCTCTTCATGTCTCCTTCTGAAGATGTTCAAATTAGATTATAATAGTTTCCTGCCAATCTCACAAGAAGATTCTAAGAAAAATCACAGAAATGACATTTACACTCCGAAAGCATCCTTCAGGACTGTAATTTCATTTCCCCGTATGGCCACCACATCAAACCGGCAGGGTGTCTGGGATGAATACCCGCATCCTGCCAGGTACTGCCTGGCGGTATAAAGTATCTTCGCCTGCTTCCTGCGGTCCACCGCCTCCAGCGGATCCCCGCACTTTGCGCTGTTCCGGTACTTCACCTCAATAAATACCAGATACCTTCCGTCCCGCGCGATAAGATCGATCTCGCCCTGCCGGCAGCGGTAATTATGTTCAAGGATCTCATATCCCTGCCGCTCAAGCCAGGCTGCGGCCAGCGCTTCTTTCTGCTGACCCCGGATTCTTCTGTTCTCCAAATCTTGCTCCTGCAGGCCGTATCATGGCCCTGCTGTCATCTGCCGTTTACAGGATGGACTTCAGGAAGCTTCTCCGGTGGATCGGGCAGGGCCCGAACTCTCGGATCGCATCCATATGTTCCTTAGTCCCGTAGCCCTTATGCTTTGCAAAGCCGTATTCCGGCCACAGACGGTCATACTCCTCCATCATGTGATCCCTTGTAACCTTGGCAAGGATACTGGCGGCGGCAATGGACGGACTTTTGGCGTCTCCGTGAATGATTTTTACCTGCTTTTCCGGATCAATCCCCGGGATAATCACCGCATCGTTGAGGAATATATCGGGAGTCACCGCTAATCCGCTCACCGCAGTGCGCATTGCCTCATAGGTTGCCTGGAGAATATTGATCTCGTCAATCCGCTCCGCCGGTACGATTCCCACATGGAAGCTTACGGCTTTCTCCCGGATCTCCGAAAACAGCTCCTCTCTCCTTGCGGGGCTCACCTTTTTGGAATCGTTGAGATAAAGAAGCCGCAGTCCCTTCGGCAGTATCACGGCGCCGGCGGCGACGGGCCCCGCCAGGGGTCCTCTTCCGGCCTCATCAATTCCGCAGATATAAGAGAAGGAATCATATTCCGCGTCGAAGGCAGCCATGGTCTCCAGACGGGCCAGTTCTCTTTCCAGCCGTTTTCCGGTCAGTGCTCTCATCCCTGCACCTCCGGTTCCGCAAGGTCTGCCCCCTCGGGAAGCTCCAGCGTCACCCGCCCCATGCGGCCGGCGCGGAAATCCGTCAGAAGAAACTGGGCGGCCCTGTCATAATCGATGACGCCGCCGGATCGGATGCATCCCCGCGCGCCTGCCTCCGCCTCGAGGATCTGCAGCGGCGTATCCTCTCCGGAATATTCACTCTTCAGATACTCTTTCAGCTGCTCCGGATAGCTCTCCCGCATGAATGCGAGAAGCTCCAGCGCCAGCTCGCCGGAGGGAAGCACGTCATCGCTGATGGAGCCTGTCAGCGCCAGGTTTCTGCTGACCAGCGCATCGTCAAACTTCGGCCAGAGAATTCCCGGCGTATCCAGAAGTTCCAGCGTATTGTCCAGCTTGATCCACTGGTCGGCTCTTGTCACGCCCGGCTTGTTGCCCGTTTTTGCAGCGGTTCTTCCGGAGATAGAATTGATAAAGGTCGATTTTCCCACATTGGGGATGCCGCACACCATCGCCCGGATGGGCCGGTTCTTGATGCCCCGCGCCCGGTCCCTGGCAATCCGGTCGGCAGAAACCTCCCGGATGAGGGTCTTTAAGCGGCGCACGTCCTTCATCTGTCGCGAATCCAGCAGAACAGCCCGGATGCCGTGCCGGTCATACCAGGCCTTCCAGAGGTCACTGGCCTTCTGGTCCGCAAGATCCGCCTTGTTCAGCAGTATGATGCGGTCCTTTCCGTTGGCCATGCGGTCTATGTCCGGATTCCGGCTGCCCATGGGCACTCTCGCGTCGGCCAGCTCGATGACCAGACTGACCATCCGCAGGTCCTCGGTCATGGCCCGCTTTGCCTTTGTCATATGTCCCGGATACCACTGTATATGCATAATCTGTCTGCTCCTGTACTGTACTGAAAAAGGAGCGCCGCATCTTTCATGCGACACTCCCTTGCTTCATAGTCTCAGAATTACCGAAGAGTCTCTTTAACCTTCGCAGCCTTACCTGTTCTCTGTCTCAGATAGTTCAGCTTCGCTCTGCGTACCTTACCTCTTCTGACAACTTCAATCTTATCAACAGAAGGAGAATGTAACGGCCAGGTTCTCTCTACGCCGATTCCGTTGGAAGTCTTTCTTACAGTGAAGGTCTCTCTTGCACCGCCGCCCTGTCTCTTCAGAACAGTGCCCTCGAACATCTGGATTCTCTCGCGGTTGCCTTCCTTGATCTTCGCATAGACGCGGATGGTATCACCGACATTGAACTCCGTAATGCCGCTCTTTAATTCAGCTTCTTCAATCTTTCTGATGATCTCGTTCATTGGTATGAACCTCCTCTAAAATCTTTGATGTTCTTGAATACCAATATGTAACAGCGGAACATCTCTCTATTTCACGATTAAGTATAATAACACATAAAAGCCATGTCTGCAAGGGGAAAATCAGTTTTCTGCCCCTTCCGTCTGCCCTTCTTTTTCCTGCTCCTGCATCAGTTTCGCAAGAAACTGTTTTTCCTTTTTGGAAAGGACTGCATCCTTCAGCAGATCCGGCCTGTTTCGCAGCGTTCTCTCGATGGAGCGCTCCCTCCGCCATATATCCACCTTGCCGTGGTCTCCGGACAGAAGCACCGCCGGCACACGCTTTCCCATGAATTCCTCCGGGCGGGTATACTGGGGATACTCCAGCAGATTGTCATGGAAGGTTTCCACCTCTGCGGAAAGGTCATTGCTGAGAACCCCCGGCACCAGTCTTGACACGCAGTCAATCACCACCATCGCGGGCAGTTCTCCGCCCGTCAGAACATAATCGCCGATGGAAATCTGATCCGTGACGGATAGCTCCAGGGCCCGCTCGTCGATCCCCTCATAATGACCGCAGAGAAACACCAGATCCTCTTCTAGTGCCAGCTCTTCCGCAATCTTCTGGGTGAAGGTCCGGCCCTGGGGCGTCATATAGATCACCCGCGGTCTCTTTCCCGAGGACTCTAAAACCCGTCTGCACACATCCTCGCAGGCTTCGTATACCGGTTCTGCCTGCATGACCATGCCGGCACCGCCGCCGTAAGGATAATCATCCACATGGTGATGCTTTTCATCATGGGAATAGTCACGGATATTCACGGTATGGAGCGTAATTGTGCCCTTTGCCATCGCCCGGCCGGTAATGCTGGAAGATACGCCCTGTTCGATCAGCTCCGGAAACAGCGTCAGTACATGAAAATTCATAAAACTCTCCGTCAAAGGTCAAGAAGTCCGTCCAGAACATGAACGGTCATGGTCTGGGCGTCCAGGTCCACGGCCAGAATACATTCTTCCGTGGCCGGGAGCAGAAGGTCCTTTTTCTTTCCGTTTCTGACAACATAGACGTCATTGGCCCCGGTTTCCAGAATGTCATACAGCTCGCCCAGCTCTTCTCCCTCGTCCGAAATCACCTGAAGGCCGATAAGGTCGGCAAGATAATACTGTCCCTCTTCCAGGGGAACCGCATCCTCGCGGGAGACAAACAGCTCCTTCTGGCGGTAGAGATCCGCCGTATTCCTGTCATCGATCCCGGCAAGCTTCAGAATTACCATCTTCTTAAAGTACTTTACATGCTCGATGGCACAGGGAACCTTCTCCCCGTTTTTATCCAGCAGAACTTCTTTCAGATCTTCAAACTTTCCTGGGTCATCGGTTGTCGGAAACACATTCACTTCGCCCCGGATGCCGTGGGCGGATGTGATAACTCCTACACGAAAAAATTCATTCTTCATTTTTTTAAGAGAAGCGCCGCCGAATCCCGGGGAGGCACGGCGGCGCTTTTATTATTCGATCTCTACGGTAACTTTTTTATCGCTGCCTGATGACGCAGCTTTGACAACCGTACGGATTGCCCGGGCAATGCGGCCCTGCTTACCAATCACCTTGCCCATATCGGCGGATGCCACATGGAGTTCCACAAGGGTTTCGTTGTCCTTCTCCGTTTCAGTGACGACAACTTCGTCCGGATTGTCGACAAGCGCCCTGGCAATGACTTCTACCAGTTCTTTCATGTCTTTCTCCTTTATAGCGTGGAGTAATTACTGGATTCCGGCTGCCTTCAGAAGCTTTGCAACAGTCTCGGTCGGCTGAGCACCGTTTGCGAGCCACTTCTTCGCGTTCTCCTCGTCAAACTTAACGGTTGCCGGCTCAGTGTTCGGATCGTAGGTGCCTACTTCCTCAATGAATCTTCCGTTTCTCGGGGATCTTGCATCGGCAACGATAATTCTGTAGTAGGGTGCCTTCTTCATACCGATTCTCTTAAGTCTCATCTTAACCATGGTGATTTTTCCTCCTGAAATATATCATTCTTGTTTTATATATAAAAGCTGATTGCTTTTATTTCATTGTTTCTGCGGACAATTAACCGAAGGGAAGACGTCCCTTTCCGAACATGCCGCCCAGTCCGCCCATGCCGCCGAATC
>DMCD01000191.1 GCA_003445895.1 Lachnoclostridium sp.
ACAAGCCTGAAATAATGCCACGTGCTGACGGCAGTCAGTTTGATTTTCGTTTTTTTCATCCCGCATCACCTGATCATCCGATCCGTATTCCCTCTGTCTCCGGCGGCGTCTGCTTCATCAGATCCATCGCAAAATACGCTGCGCCGACAACACCTTTTTCCGGCCTGTCCTCCGGGAAAAGAAGCTGCAGATTTTCCGCCGGATACGGTTTTCTCACCCGCTTCAGAAGCATCTCCTCGAGCGTCCGGCGTGGAAAGTCTTTCATGGCGAGGACGCCTCCGCCGATGAGCACATAGTCCGGATCCAGAATATTGATTTCCGTGGCGACAGCCTGTGCCATGCGGTCGACATACCGGATCAGCGGAGGCTCGGACGAGTGCCGGGTAAAGAGCTCTCCGATGGGTGTATCGGGATAAACGGTTTGCGTCAGAGAGGCGAGATACTTCCCGCCGGCCAGGTTTTCCATACAGCCGACGTTCCCGCAGCCGCAAATTAAGGTGCTGCCGTCTACCGGGATATGGCCAAGCTCACCGGCGGTTCCGTTTTTTCCGATCAGGGGGGAGCCGTCCAGAAAGATGGCATTGCCCACACCCGTTCCGAAGTAGAAGCCGGAGATGATGCCTCTCCTGGGGATATCATAGGCAATCATATCATAGTACAGCACCAGTGTCACATCCCGTTCAATAAAAACGGGAATTCCCAGCTCCCGGGTGAGATACTCCACCACCGGGAGATTCTCCATATAGGGGAGATTCGGTGCCTGAAGGACCCTCTTCCGATCCCGGTCTATCGTCGCAGGAAAACCGATGCTGATGGCAGTAATTTCTATTCGGCCTTCCGAAATGTAGCGATGCAGAAACGTACACAGATCCTCCAGCGGCCCGGCAGAACGGAAGACTTCACGGACGGGAATCTTCCGGAATTGCTGCACGGTTCCGTCCGTGGCGATGGTTCCGATCCGGAAATTGGTCCCGCCTACATCGATGCCGATAATTCCCGCATTGCTCATAAGAATGATTCCCCCCTCAAAGATCAGGCCGATAGTCTGGCAGGCCTGCGCTTCAGCCGGCTGTTTTTGCAAAAGGGCACCGACAGGGGCTGCCGGCAACAGGCCCCTTCGGTGCACACTCCGGTTTTCGTATTAAAGATAAGAGACCGTATCCGTCAGCGGTTTGCGTTTTTCATGGTTCGGAAGGGGGCCCGCATCTTCGGCAGCATAGCCGAGGTCCATCACCATGAGAACCTTTTCATTTTCCGGCAGGCCGAACTCAGTGGCCAGCTCATCCGGATCCAGACGATTGATCCAGCAGCTGTCTATCCCTTCATCCGCTGCGGCAAGGATCATGTGGGTGGCGACAATGGTGGCGTCCTCCATGCCGGAATCCTGTGTTCCGCCCGGATAAGTGAACACATTGCTGCCGTCATACGCCACCACCAGAACGGTAGAAGCGCCGTAACGGCAGGGAGTGATCTTATCAAGTTTAGCCAGGGCCTCCTCCGACTGGAGAACATAGACGTGCTGCTCCTGCAGGTTCTTCGCTGTGGGGGCCAGTCTGCCGGCTTCCAGAATCGCAGCCAGCTTCTCCTCCTCCACCTTTTTTTCGCTGTATTTTTTGCAGGAATACCGTTTTCTGATTACTTCTTTGAATTCCATGGATTTAATCTCCTTACAATGTGATTTTGTTACCGGTTGCTATGATTCAGTATACCTTTCACGGGAGACATTGTCAAATCCAATTGTCGGAAAAAAAGCTTGTCAGGCGGCCTTCAGAGAGAATATAATGAAGCTGTCATGAAGTGCACAAAACGTGGATCAACCCACGGTGGTAACAGAGGTTTGAACATGATTTATTCTGCCATGATCAACGACATTCCCGTAGAGGCCGAATTCTCCGATCAGGACGTTCAGGAGATCTATATCCCCCTGCTCCGGAAGCTGCGGCAAATGCAGGAGAATAAAAAGGGAAGAATTCTTATTTTTCTGGCGGCACCGCCGGGTGTGGGAAAAACAACGCTGGCGATGTTTTTACAGATGCTCTCCGAAACGACGGAAGGGCTCAAAAGAGTCACGGCAATCGGGATTGACGGTTTTCATCACTACGAAACCTATCTGAACACGCACACAACCGTGAGGGACGGAACCGAAATTCCTCTGATCAAGGTAAAAGGAGCCCCCGAAACCTTCGACCTGCAGAAGCTTACGGCAGGAATTCAGAAAATCGCAGCAGGAGAAGACTGCATGTGGCCGACTTACAGCCGCATTCTGCATGACCCGGTGGAAAACGCCGTAAAGGTGAGCGGAGACATCATTCTGCTGGAAGGAAACTATCTGCTGCTGGATACGCCCGGATGGAGGGACCTGAAGCAATATGCCGATATGACCGTCAGCCTGATGCCTCCCGACCGGGAAATATTAAAAGAGCGCCTGGTAAACAGGAAGGCAGCCAGCGGCTTCTCCCCGGAAGAAGCGGAAGCACACGTGACGTTCAGTGATCTATATAATGCAGATCTTTGCATGGA
>DMCD01000098.1:0-5882 GCA_003445895.1 Lachnoclostridium sp.
TCCGGAAAGCCCTGTACATTCTTTCCTGTCTTAAACGCCACGTCCGCCAGCAGAAGCGCTGCAGTCTTTGCTCCCTGACCGCCTCTTCCGTGCCAGCGGATCTCCAGTGTATTATTCATGTTCCCGTACTCCTCTTTATCCGTATTTATTCAACGCAGGATTGAATTTTGCTCAACGGTCTTTATTATACACACTCTCCCCGAAAAGTAAAGAAAGTTATTCAGATTTTTTCATTTTTCTGTTGAATCTTTTTCATCTTTTAAGTTGAAATATTGAGGCTGCCGCATGCCGTTTCCTGCATACTGACAGCCCCAATCATCGAAGTTCTTAGAGTATTTTCAAAGTTTTCCCGGAATCAGGCGGATTCAAAGCCTGTCAGGAAGGCCTTCTGATTCAGTGCCACCGTCTTCGGCGGAACCGTCTTTTCAATCACCTTAAGCCACTCTTCCACGGAGAAATCCATGTGCTTTGCAGCCATGCCGAGCACGATAATGTTGAATACCCGGCTGTTGCCCAGCTCCAGGGCCTTTGCCTGGGCGTCGATGGAATACATGGTGTGATTCTTCGCAAGTTCCTCCAGAATTCCCTCCGGATACTCCGCTGCGCCCATCACGACCGGCATCGGGTCGATGCGCTGGTCATTCACGATAAGCACGCCGTCCTTCTTCAGGAAATGGGCATACCGCAGGGCTTCCAGCCGTTCAAAGGCGATCAGCACGTCTGCCTGTCCCTCTTCCACGATGGGCTCCGCCACCCGGTCGCCGTACCGGACAAAGGTCACAACGCTTCCGCCGCGCTGTGCCATGCCGTGCACCTCGGAAACCTTCACTTCATACCCGGCGTCGCTCATAATTCCGCCGAGAATCCGGCTGGTAAGCAGGGTTCCCTGTCCGCCTACGCCGACAATCATGATATTCTTTGTCATCTTCCTACCTCCCCGTTTACCTGCTGACCTTCTCCAGTGCGCCGAAATGGCAGAGCTGCTCACAGAGACCGCAGCCGTTGCACATGGTCGCATCGATGGAAACGGTCCCGTCTGCCTTCTTTGTCAGCGCCGGACAGCCGGGCTTCAGGCAGAGACCGCACTTTCTGCACTTGTCGGAATGGGCCACGACCACATTCGGGAACTTCAGGCCCTTGAGCAGCGCACAGGGGGCCTCCGCAACAATGACGGAGAGCTCGTCTCTTGCCACTTCTTCTTTGATCACCCGCTCCAGCTCCGCCTGGTCAAAGGAATTGACTTCTGTCACATGCTGAATATTCAGCGAACGGCAGAGAGCGGGAATGCTTACCGCCAGAACCTCCTCGCCCTGCAGTGTCTTGCCGGTGGCAGGATGATCCTGATGGCCGGTCATGCCGGTGGTGGAGTTATCCATGATGATAACCGTTCCGGTCGCCTGGTTATAAGCCATGTTCACCAGGGAGTTGATTCCCGTATGCATAAAGGTGGAGTCACCGATGACAGCGACCCAGTTCTTGATATACTCTTTTCCGCGGGCCTTCTCCATGCCGTGGAGGCTGGAAATACTCGAACCCATGCAGATGGTGGTGTCAATGACGCCCAGCGGAGGCACGGCGCCCAGGGTATAGCAGCCGATATCTCCTGCTGCGTGGATGCCCAGCTTTTTCAGAGCATAGAATACGCTGCGGTGCGGACATCCGGGGCACAGAATCGGCGGTCTTGCCGGCACCTGTGCCGCCGGTTCGATCTCCACTTCCATACCGAGTGCCTTCCGGAGCATGTTGGCGCTGTATTCTCCCTGAAGGGTGAACAGCTCCTTGCCTTCGCAGGCAATGCCCCAGGAACGGATCTGCTCCTCATAGACCGGCTCCAGCTCCTCAAACACGATCAGGCGGTCTACCTTCTTCGCGAATTCTTCAATCAGTCTGCGGGGCAGCGGATGAACCAGTCCCAGCTTCAGGACGGAGGCATCCGGACAGACTTCCTTTACATACTGATAAGCGATGCCGCTGGCGATGAACCCGATGGAGGTATCGCCGTATTCGGCGCGGTTAATGGCCATCGAAGAGGCATCCTCCGCCATCTTCTTCATGCGCTCTTCCACAAATACATGGCGTCCCTTGGCATTGCCCGGCATCAGGACAAACTTCGCCGCATTTCTGGTGTATTCCAGAGGTGCTCTCTCGATGCGCTCCTCCAGAAGAACCGGTCCCTGGGAATGGGCCAGTCTGGTGGTCGTACGGAGAATTACCGGCGTATCATACTTTTCACTCAGCTCAAAGGCCAGCTTTGTGAAATCCTTCGCCTCCTGGGAATCGGAAGGCTCGAGAACCGGAACCTGTGCCGCCCGTGCCACGCAGCGGGTATCCTGCTCATTCTGGGAGCTGTAAAGGCCCGGATCATCGGCTGCCACCATCACCAGGCCGCCGCCGACACCGGCGTAGGAAATACTGTAAAGCGGGTCTGCCGCCACATTGACGCCCACATGCTTCATGCAGCACATGGCGCGCACGCCGCTGATGGAAGCGCCGATCGCGACTTCCGTCGCCACCTTCTCGTTCGGTGCCCACTCGCAGTACAGAGCGTCCTTGTACTGCACCAGGTTTTCACTGACTTCCGTGCTGGGGGTTCCCGGATACGCGGAAGCCACCTTCACGCCTGCCTCATAGGCGCCGCGGGCGATCGCCGCATTGCCGAGCATAATCTTTGTCTCAGACACTGTATCTTCCTCCTCTAACTTCCATTATATGAAGGTACGCCACAGGCGTACCTTTGAACCGCTCAAAGCCGCGGGGCTCTCGCCCCTTCGGGGCGAGCAGATATGAAGATACGCCACAGGCGTACCTTTGAACCGCTCAAAGCCGCGGGCTCTCGCCCCTTCGGGGCGAGCAGAAATGAGGCCCGTTCCTTCCGGAACCGGCCTCACAATCATCTACCTGCTCTATCTCGCGACAACTCTGATTCTGACCGGTTTTTCCCCATTCATCTCTACACTCAGTACGAGCTTTCCGCTGAGATTCGTTCTCATACTGCCCGCTGCCACGTCATCCATATAGATGGCATAATCCCGGTCCTCCTCCATCTGAAGTGTAATCTGAACATCCCTGTCGCTTTCCACGGAGAATTCCACGCTGCTGTCCCGAACCTCAAACCCGGTCACCGCCGTGCCGGGAACGGACTCGTATACAAACATTCCGTTTCTCTCCAGCTTGGTGATCTCACGGAAGGTCTTTACCTTGTACAGGTCCCCCTGATATTCAAAGTCCGCCAGCTTTTTCTTCTCTTCCAGCTCGTAATCCCCGAAGCTGATGGCTCCGTCTGCTTCCACGCGAAGCAGTTCCTTGATACCTGACATAATTGTCATCCTCCTGCATATCCTGTCGTCAATGCTCTGCCCCATCATTCGAAAGGGGAATGAAATTGAGATGTATTATAACATATACGGTATACCATTTCCAGTTAATTCTTCAGTAATTGGATGGCCTCCCGCACATTTCGCACGCCCTCGATGCGGATGCCTTCCGGCACCTCCAGCTTCCGCAGATTCACGGCGGGCATGATGCACCGGGTAAAGCCCAGCTTGAGGGCTTCCCGGATGCGGCCTTCCGCCATGGAGACAGCCCGCACCTCGCCGGAGAGTCCCACCTCTCCGAAGACCACGGTCTTTTCATCCACGGGAATATCCTGATAGCTGGAACAAAGGGCCATCACGATGGCCAAATCCAGGGCCGGCTCGCTCATCCGCATGCCGCCCGCGATATTGACATAGGCGTCGTACTGGGAAAATTCGAAACGGCATCTCTTTTCCAGCACTGCCATGAGCACATTCACACGGTTATAATCGGTTCCTGCTGCCACCCGTCTCGGCATGCCGAAGCTGGTTCGGCTGGTCAGCGCCTGTACTTCCAGAAGGATCGGCCTTGTCCCCTCCATGAGGCAGGCAGCCACCGACCCGGAAGCCTCCGCCGGCCGGCCTTCCAGCATGAATTCCGAAGGATTCTTCACCTCCCGCAGTCCGTCTTCCCGCATCTCAAAGACACCAATCTCATTCGTGGAACCGAAGCGGTTCTTCACACTCCGGATGATGCGGTAGGATGCGTAACGGTCGCCCTCGAAGTAGAGCACCGTATCGACCATGTGCTCGAGCACCCGCGGTCCTGCCACCACGCCTTCCTTGGTGACGTGGCCGACGATAAACACCGTCACGTCTTCCCCCTTGGCGATCTGCAGAAGCATATTTGTGCATTCGCGGACCTGGCTCACACTGCCGGGTGCCGAGGTCACATCCTCGAGAAACATGGTCTGAATCGAGTCAATCACCACCGCGTCGGGCCGGTACTTCCGTATCACGGCGTCGATGGTGCCCAGGTTGGTTTCGCTGAGGAAGGTAAGCTCCCCGTCAATCTTTCCAATCCGGTCGGCCCGGAGACGAATCTGCTTTAAGGATTCCTCTCCGGAAATATAGAGTATCTTTTTTCCCTGGGCTGCCATATTCCGGCAGACCTGCAGGAGAATCGTGGACTTTCCGATGCCCGGGTCTCCGCCGACCAGCACGAGGGACCCCTTCACCACGCCTGAGCCCAGCACCCGGTCCAGTTCTCCGAACCCGGTGGAGGTTCGATCCTCCTCATCCAGGGAAATCTCCTCGAGTCGCACCGGGACCGGTCCTCCGGGGCCCTGTGCGAGAGTACGGCTTCTTCCCGCTCCCGCGGTGCGCGCATTTTCCGCCGGCGCCTCCACCATGGTGTTCCAGGCCCTGCACGCAGGGCACTGTCCCGACCATTTTGCCTGTTCATATCCGCATTCACTGCAGAAAAACAATGTCTTTTTTGCTTTTGCCATAATCTGTCCCCGCTGCTCAGACACTCTCCGCCGCCGGAACCGGTACTTCGGACCGGTTAAAGATGAGGCCCTGCGCCTCTGCCGTCACGGCCACGGTGTCGCCGGCCTTTACGCGGCCCTCCAGGAGAGCCTCCGACAGCTTGTCCTCCACCTCGTTCTGGATGGTTCTGCGAAGCGGCCTTGCACCATATTTCGGGTCATATCCCTTCTCCGACAGCCAGTCCACCGCCTTTTCGTCAAAGACAAGGGTCATGTCCAGCTGCTCCTTGGTGCGCCGGCTGATGGCCGACAGCATGATATGACTGATCTGACGGATGTTCTCTTTGGTCAGCGGATGGAATACGATGGTCTCGTCAATCCGGTTCAGAAACTCCGGACGGAACAGCCTTTTCAGTTCATCCATCACGCGGCCCTTCATGAAATTATAATCCGCCTTCTCATCTGCCGCCGCGGCAAATCCCATGTGCTTCGGCGAGATGATGTTCTCCGCTCCGGCATTGCTCGTCATGATGATGACGGTATTCTTGAAATCAATCTTCCGGCCCTGGGCATCCGTGATATGGCCGTCGTCAAGGATCTGCAGAAGCACGTTGAACACATCCGGATGGGCCTTCTCGATCTCATCAAAGAGGATGACGGAATAGGGCTGTCTGCGAACCTTCTCCGCCAGCTGTCCGCCCTCCTCGTAGCCCACATATCCCGGCGGGGAACCAATCATCTTGGATACACTGTGTTTCTCCATGTATTCCGACATATCAACGCGGATCATGGCGTTTTCCGTGCCGAACAGCGCCTCGGAGAGGGCCTTGGAAAGCTCCGTCTTGCCGACGCCGGTGGGACCGAGGAACAGGAAGGAACCGATGGGGCGCTTGGGATCCTTGAGACCCACTCTTCCCCGGCGGATCGCCTTTGCCACGGCTGTGACCGATTCTTCCTGACCCACCACCCGCTGATGCAGGATGGTTTCCAGGTTCATAAGCCGCTCCGACTCGGTCTCGTTCAGCTTCCGCACCGGGATATTCGTCCAGTCTGAAACGATATCTGCGATCTCCTCTTCCCCGACGCAGAGCTTCCGCTC
>DMCD01000098.1:5964-12681 GCA_003445895.1 Lachnoclostridium sp.
CTCTTCTCATTCTTCCAGCGGTTACGCAGCTCTTCTATCTGTTCCCGGACGCTGCCCTGCTCTTTTTTGATCGAGGCTGCTTTCTCGAAGGCCTCTTCCCGGATAGCGGTCTCCTTTTCCTCATCCAGCTCCTGCAGACGGCCTTCCAGCTTCCGGATCTCGCCGGGCTCGCTGTATCCGTTCAGGCGTACCTTAGAAGCTGCCTCATCCACAAGATCGATGGCCTTGTCCGGCAGAAACCGGTCATTGATATAGCGGGCAGAAAGGTGCACTGCCGCCTGCACGGCCTCATCCGTGATGGTTACATTGTGGTGATCCTCATACCGCGCCTTCAGGCCCCGGAGGATCTCCACGCACTCCTCCTCTGACGGCTCTTCCACCATGACCGGCTGGAACCGGCGCTCCAGTGCCGTGTCCTTCTCAATCCGCTTCCGGTACTCATCCACGGTGGTTGCACCGATAAGCTGGATCTCTCCTCTGGACAGCTGGGGCTTCAGGATATTGGAGGCATCGATGGCTCCCTCGGCGCCGCCGGCTCCGATGATGGTATGAATCTCATCGATGAACAGCAGGATGTTGCCGGCGCTGTGCACTTCCTCCAGCACCTTCTTGATCCGCTCTTCGAACTCACCGCGGTACTTGGAACCGGCCACCATGCCGGAAAGGTCCAGGCTGACCACCCGCTTGCCTTCCACGGAATCCGGCACCCGTCCCGCAACGATAAGCTCCGCCAGACCTTCCGCCACCGCCGTCTTGCCGACGCCCGGCTCTCCGATCAGGCAGGGATTGTTCTTGGTTCTCCGGCTGAGGATCTGAATCACCCTCTGCATCTCCTTGTCCCTACCGATAACCGGGTCGAGCTTTCCCTCTGCGGCGGCCTTCGTGAGATCTCTGCTGTACTTATCCAGCGTCGGCGTCTCTTTTGCTCCCGCCTCATCGTCCCGGGGCTGGGGGCCTCCCGCCTGGCTCTGATCGGTTCCCATGGCGCCGAGAATATCCACATAAAGCTTCTGCAGATTGACGTTCATGGTGTTCAGAAGTCTGGATGCCGTGCAGTTTCCGCTTTTAATCAGCGCAATCAGGATGTGCTCCGTGCCGATCTTCGGCGCCTTGAAGAATACTGCCTCATCGTAGCTGGAGGCAAGAATCGCCCTGGTTCCGGGCGTGTATTCCACATTGCCGGCCACCGCCGTCGGGGATGCCGGGGAGATCAGATGCTCCATCAGTTCGAGAATCCGTTCTTCCGTAACCCCCGTGTTTCTCAGAACCGCCGCCGCAGTTCCCGTGCCTTCACGCACCAGACCGAGCAGCAGGTGTTCCGTGCCTACGTAACCATTGCCCAGCTGTGCTGCCGCTTCTGCGGCGAGCCGGAGGGCCTGGTCTGCTTTCTCTGTGTATCGTTCTGACATATGTTTTTTCTCCTGTTTCTCTTTTATCGTGAACTATATAAGAATTGCCTTATGTTACAGAAGCTCAGGCAGCATCTCCCGGACCAGTTCTGCCCTTGCCGCTTCCGCTTCTTCTCCCTCCAGCGGACGATTGTTCCTTATGGAGAGCATTGCCGGCTGGACTTCTATCATGATTCCGTAGATGCTCACATTCTGTGCAGGCTTGAGCAGCCCGTCGGCAATCCCCGCCCGGACGTGGGAAAGGTAGGTCATGGCCTCCTTCATGGAGAGCTTTCTCGCATAGCGCAGCACGCCGTAGGCCTTGGCCGCCTCATCCTCCCGCACCAGACGGTGCTTCTCCAGGGCAGATTCCCGAATCTGCTTTTCCTGATCCGTGATCTGGCCGGCCACGTAAGCCACCCGGTCCATAATCTCCTTCTCCGTCGTTCCCAGGGTTCTCTGGTTGAAGACCTCATACAGATCGCCGATATTCTCGCTGTTCCTGCCGTACACGCCCCGCACGCCGCAGCCGAACCTTCCCATGGCCGCGATAAACTCCGGAAACCGCTTGCTGGCGGCAAGACTCGGCAGATGAAGGGTCAGGGCCGCCCGCATGCCCGTGCCAACATTGGTCGGATAGGATGTCAGATATCCGTACTTGGGGCTGAAGGCATAGTAAACCTTCTCGTTGACATAATCATCCAGGGCATTGACCCGCTCATAGCAGGCGGCAAGGCCGCCTCCCGGCGCCAGAACCTGCATCCGGATATGGTCATCCCCGTTCAGGACAATGCTTACGCTCTCATCCTCCGAGACAATCATGCCCCCGGGCGTCTTCTTCTCCGCCAGTGTTCTGTTCAGAAGCTTCCGCTCCCGCATGGCGCCTCTCTCCGCCTCTCCGGCCCGGAGAAGATCCCGGTACTCATAGTCTGTACCGTCCCTGTCCGGCAGGTCCCGCATCTTATCCTTCAGACGCCGTATCATCTGTTGTGCCTCTGCATCCTCCAGCCGGTTGGGAAACCGGTATTCATCCCAGTTTCTGGCCAGACGGACCCGGCCAGCCACAATACAGGAAGCGTCATTCTTTACTTTTTCATACCACTTCAGCATGACCTGTCCTCCCGCATACTCCGCAGTCTGTCTCTGAGCACTGCCGCCTCTTCGAAGTTCTCGTTCCGGATGGCTTCCTTCAGTGCCCGCTCCAGCTGCCGGATCTTTTCCTCTTCCGTGAATTCCAGACTTCCGTCATCCATAACCTCCGGCTCGCAGACGGCCACCGGACGCATCTTGGGCTGCTTTCCCGTGTGGCTGTCGCTGTCCTGCAGCTTTTTGATCTTCTCGCCGATCAGCAGGTCAAAGACATGATAACAGTCTGCACAGCCGAACCGGCTGTGATCCACAAACTCCTGATAGGTGGTGCCGCAGGTAGGGCAGACCACCTCCGTCAGGCTCTTGTCCGCCTCGGCAGCCGCCGGCAGTCCCATCAGTCCCGACAGAAGCTTTCCCAGATTGAATTCACCTTCCAGAAGCGTCGTATAGGGGCCGAAGTTCATCTCTGCGGCACACTGGGCACAGAGATTGTGTTCATTCTTCACCCCGTTGATAATTTCCATAAACCTGACATTCGCCTCGCGAATTCTGCACTTCTCACACAGCATTGCAAATCCTCCGGCTATTCTTCACAATTTCCGCCGCACTGACACGGAAAATCGTCATATATCCTGTCCACCATCCGGTGAATCTCTTCTCTGGTCACATTCTTGCAGGCTCCGGCCGCCAAAAGTACTCTCAGCTCCCGCTGGAGTCCGGCCAGCGCTCTGGCCTTATCCTCGTCCAGAGAGATCACCGCACCTCTTCTCCTGTCCAGTTTCACAAAGCCTTCCTGACGCAGCACCGTATACGCCTTATTGACCGTATGCATATTGATGCCGATATCGCAGGCCATCTGCCGGACCGAAGGGAGTGGATCTCCTTCCCGGAACCGTTCGCAGGCAATGCCCATGATTATCTGGTTTCTGAGCTGAATATACAGAGCCTCATCGCTGTTAAAATCAACTTCAACGATCACGGGTGTCCCTCCTTTTCTCTCATTTGGTCCGCGGGTAATCTCCGCTTGTTATACATCATATATAACAAATGGTACTTCTGTCAAGTCATTTCCCTGCGGTTTGCCCCCTGTGAGCCTTCCATGCTGCCCTTTCCCGGCCTCTCAGACAGGAAGAAGCTGTCCGGTCATCCGGGCAGCTTCTCCTGATTTCTGTATTTACTCTGCATTATAGGTCGATGATATCCAGATCATCTTCCTTTTTCTTTTTCCTGATTTCCCGGTCAGCCTGGCTCTGATACGCCGTGTTTTCCGGTCCCTCCTGGGATCTCCGGACAGAACGCTCTCTGGGTTCGGGATTGTAATACTCTTCCCGGCGGGGACGGCTTGTTCTTCTCGGCGCCTCCCCCTCATCGTCGCGGTAGTAGTCATCCCGCTTTCTGCCGCGGCCGAACAGCCGACGCAGCAGAACATTCAGCAGAATAATCAGCAGGATTGCGGACAGAACCGCAAGTCCGGCAATGTAGAGGAATCTCTGATTATAGGCATCCTGCAGTGCGTTGTAGCTGTCGATAATCGCATCGACCTGCGCATCATCGTACTTGTTCGGCGGTGCCGGGAAATACCGCTGGATGGTCTTTTCTGCCAGATCATAGCAGTAGAAATCCTTCACGCCGCTGCTGTTCATGCCGTAGACCAGGCAATACTTCTGGTCCGGGTCTCCTGCCGGCACCCAACCGGTCACCCGGTAGCTGCCGTTCAGCTGGATCACGGTTTCATTGAACCGCTCCGGAATCTCCACGCTGCTGTCGGGCGTCAGCACCACGATGGTCTTCTGGGCCACCTGAATGGTGACAAAGGGGGCAAATGCTCCCGAATCGTCCAGAACGAAGAACTGTCCGGTTCCGTCCGCCTTCACCAGATACAGCAGCTCCATACCGCTGTCGGAAACCGCCGCCATAACGCCGGCCCCGTTATAATCCGTCGCCTGCTCCCGGAATCCTTCCGGAATCAGCCGGCTGCTGAAGGACTGGGCAATGCCGTAGCTTTCCCCGTCCACCGTCACCATCTGGTTGCTGAGGACGACTCCGTCTGCGCCGGGCATCGGGCCCTGTGCCTCCGGAATGGCGGTCTTATTGACCGTAATCTGATACTCCCGTTTGGTCACGCCGTCCGGCGCCGTCACGGTGCAGACAACCTGGTTGGTTCCCTCCACCAGATTATCGCCGCCGCTTACGGAAACCGTCGCACCGCTGTCCTGGGCAACCGCGCTTACGGCAATCTTCTCCACATCGATGGCAACATTCACAGTATAGGCGGTTACAGAGGGAGAAAACTCCGGAATCAGCACGCCCGGAGAAACTTCCAGTCCGGACAGGGCAACCTCGGAGCTCTGCCCCGCCGTTCCCTGCACGCGGATGGCGGAACTGCCCACCTTTGAAATATCCATCGGCTGGGAATCCGCATCGTAAATCTCATAATCCCCGACCGTAATATTGGTATTGCCGGGTCCTATTGCCTTGAATGTCAGCTTGAATGCGGCCGTATCCTCTCCCCCAGAGGCAGCCTTGATCTTGACTGACCCTGCGCCGCCGCTGGCGCTGTCTCCGCTGACGAACTCCAGCACATTCGGGTCGTAGCTGAGCAGCAGATCCGAATCGCCGATCTTCCCGTCCTTTGACTGGATCTTGACATTGACGGTAAAACTCTCTCCTACCTGTGCATCCGGATCGGAGAAGGCAATGGTGGCACTGGCCGCCTCTGCCTGGAGTCCCCACGCAGGCACGGTCAGGGCCAGCGCGCAGGCGCAGGCCGTACCGGCTGCAAATTTCCGGATGATACTACTGAACTTTCTCACAATTCCATTCTCCCCTGTTATCTAGTCTTGTCTGCCGTCCCTTCGGATGCAGCTTATTACTGCTGTCCCGGCGCACTCACGGACTGAACGCCGGTGCCTCTTCCGGAGGCAGGCGCTGTCTGCGATTCTGTCTGGGATGTCTGGCCCGCTCCCGGAGGATCCGTTCCAATCACGGTAACCCTGGTCTCATTTCCGGCGGAGGCCGATGTGCCGGTGCCGTCAGACTTCCCGGCTTCCACCTCCCGGACCGACGCCGCCGCGTAGGGCTTTGTCAGTGCCGAAGTATCCGCTTCTGTCGGCGCAACCGGGGCTGTCTTCCGGGATGCTGAAGCGTCCGCGGTCTCTCCGGTGCTGACAGGCGCAGATGCCGCAGCCTGCGTTTCTTTCTTTGTCTCTTCCTGCTTTGCCGCAGCCGTCTGCGCGGCAGATGCCGCAGGTACACTCTGGCTGCTGCCGGAACCGGACGGAATAACCACTACGTTTGTTCCGGAACCTCCTGTGCCGGACATCGCCGGGCCGGATGCTGCCGGGCCGCTTCCCGTGCCTCCGGAAACCGTCACGCCGCTTCCCATGGATGCGGAATAGGTCGGCCCGTTCTGCCGGCGAACCACGTTGATGACATAGGTCCGCACAGTACCATTGCCTGCGGTGACATTAACCGGAATCGTGTTGATGCCGCTCTGCAGATTGACAGGGCCTGCGCCCGCGATGGTCGCGGAGGAATCAAGGGCAGCGGCTTCCACAATAATATCTGCCACCGAATCATCCACGATCAGGTCATACTGCAGGATATCTCTCTGGAATGTGGGCGTCAGGGCAAATCCGGCCACGCCGAGACCGCCCAGCTTGTTGTTGGGGCTTCCGTCTCCCGCGGGCTTCAGGCATGCCGCCGCCGGCATATTCCTGTAAACCGGGATGGAAAAATCCACGGCCGCCGACATCAGCGCCGGGATCTTTGAGAAGTTCACGGCCTCGTCCGCCGCGCCTTCCACGTTCGTCATATACTGATGCTTGTACCGGTTGTTGGACGTCATGTTGAACTTCTTGAGATACAGCGTATCCTGGCCCTTCTTCAGGTAGCCGTCGCTGTACCAGGAGGCTCCGCCCACGATGGCTTTGTGCGGGGTATTCCAGGGTCTCCCGTAGCTTCCGCTCTGGGATGCCCACCAGAGGCCGCGCTGCACCGCTGTCATGCCGCCGGACTGGTACGCTTCGATGTTAAAGAAGTTGTATATACCGGGATACCCCTCCACGGTGCCGGAAATACTCTTTCCGGTTCCGCCGGAGCCCTGCTCCTGAATGATCATCGCGGCAATGATGTAGGGGCTTACGCCCGATTCCAGCGCCGCCGTCATAATAATATCCGGATAGGTCTCCTGCTGCACGGCCATCGCCGTTGTGGAGGTCGTGCCATTTGCTGTATAGGA
>DMCD01000082.1:0-3658 GCA_003445895.1 Lachnoclostridium sp.
GAGGACTGCTGCACCATCTTTGTGGCAAAGCATCCGGTGACCAAGCCGCTGCTTCACAAGATCGAGAAGTCGGAGCTGGCGCTGGCGGAGAAGATCGATGAGATGGTCGAGAGAGCCGTGGAGACGGAGGAGATCATCTCGGTGTGGTAAGTGCGGGCCGGGGGACTGGCTGGGTTTTGGCAGGTTCATATTTCTGATTGTTTGTGATACATCCCGGCGGGAGCCAGCCAGAATGAAATAAAAAAGGACTGCTTCCGCAGTCCTTTTCAAAGTGGAATATGTACTGAAATAATCAGGAGATGATGTAGGGAGCGAGGGTCTTAAGGATGTTGTCCAGTTCTTCGCCCTCATCTGCCTGGATGTTCAGGTCGATCGGTTTGGAAAGATCGAGGCTGAAGATGCCCATGATGGACTTGGCATCTACAACGTATCTTCCGGATACCAGGTCAAAATCGGTATTGAATTTGGTAAGATCGTTGACAAAGTTCTTTACTTTGTCGATGGAGTTGAGGGATATCTGAACTGTTTTCATAATTACATCCTCCTGATGATTGGTATTATTGTGTTTGTGCAGGGTGCGGCACATTTCCGCATCCTCCTGTAGTTAAGTGTACAAATCGACGGAAAAAAAGTCAAGACGGGAGTTACAGTTATATGAGAAAAGCGGCGTTTCATAACCTGGGATGTAAGGTTAATTCCTGGGAGACCGAAGCGATGGGACAGATGCTTGCGGCAGCGGGCTATGAGATCGTGGACTTTTCGGAGAAGGCGGATGTCTATATCATCAATACCTGCTCCGTGACGAATATTGCGGACAAGAAGTCCAGACAGATGCTGCACCGGGCAAAGAAACTGAACCCGGAGGCGGCCGTGGTGGCAGCCGGGTGCTATGTGCAGTCGGCGGGGGAGGCCCTCTCGAAGGATGACGCCGTGGATATCATCATCGGAAATGACCGGAAGAAGGACCTGGTGGAACGCCTGGAGGAGTATTTTGCATCCCGGGAAAAGCTCTCGGATGTTATCGACATCGGACAGTCCCGGGAGTTCGAGGATATGCACATCAGCCATACGGCGGAGCATACGAGAGCGTTCCTGAAGATTCAGGACGGATGCAATCAGTTCTGCAGCTACTGCATTATCCCCTATACCCGGGGAAGAGTGCGCAGCAGAAAGCCGGAGGACATCGTGAAGGAGGCCCGGATCCTGGCGGATAAGGGATACCGGGAGATTGTTCTCACGGGCATCCATCTTTCTTCCTACGGCCTGGATTTTGAAAAGAAGGAATATGACGGGGAGAGCAGCCTGATGGACCTCATGCAGCGGCTGGATGAAATCCCCGGAATCGAGAGGATGCGGCTGGGGTCTCTGGAGCCGAGAATCGTGACGGAAGAATTCGCAGAGAAGCTGTTTCAGCTGCGGACCATCTGTCCCCATTTCCATCTGTCCCTGCAGAGCGGCTGCCGGGAGACCTTAAAGAGAATGAACCGGCACTATACGCCGGAGGAGTACCGGGAGTGCTGTGAGAGGCTGCGCCGGGTATTTGACCATCCGGCCATCACTACGGATGTAATCACCGGATTTCCGGGGGAAACGGAGGAAGAATTCGAAGAATCCCGCCGGTTTGTGGAAGATATCGCCTTTTATGAGCTTCACGTGTTCCGCTATTCGAGAAGAAAGGGAACAAGGGCGGATAAGATGCCCGGACAGGTGCCGGAGGCGGTGAAGGCTGAGCGAAGCGACGTGCTTCTCAAGATGGATAAAGTCCGGTCGGAGGAATTCCGCCGGTATTATCTGGGACGCCCGGCAGAGATTCTCATGGAAGAGCCGGTGGTGATTGAAGGTGTCAAGTACATGATGGGCCACACCAGAGAATATGTGAAGGGTGCGGTGCCCTACCGGGAAGGCCTTAAGAATACCGTGGTCCGCGGAACCTTTATCGGGAGTCTTACCGGGGAGATCCTTCTTGCCGCAGAGTCTTAAGAATTATGTAAATTGTGTGAAAATGCCTTACAGTTTGGCCCTGAGACCTTGTAGAACGCCGGTTCTTATGCTATCATTTCTCATAGTTGGAAAAGAGGTCGTGAATTATGGGAGATATCATGGACACACGGTACTTCAGGGCCGTGCAGGATGGACAGAAGATGGAAGTAAGCGATGTTCTCAGGGACGTATACGACGCGCTGACAGAGAAGGGGTACAACCCGATCAATCAGCTGGTGGGATACATTATGTCCGGAGATCCGACTTACATTACCAGCCATAAGAGTGCCAGAAGTCTGATTATGAAGGTGGAGCGCGACGAGATCGTGGAAGAACTGATGCGCGCCTACGTAGAGGACCGTCTTTCTTAAAAGACGGCTGTGTTCACGGATCATTTCTGGCGATAACAGAACAGGGGCGGAGGAGAGCTGTGATTGCACTGTTTTCTGATTTTTCAGAGAGCAGGCAAAGCATGGCTTTTTAGCGTGTAATATGAGAATACTCGGACTTGATTTTGGCTCACGGACAGTGGGCGTTGCCGTAAGTGATCCCATGGGCTGGACGGCCCAGGGAGTGGAGACGATTACAAGGCCGGAGGAGAACAAGCTCCGGAAGACCTGCGCCCGCATCGAGGCGCTGATTGCGGAATACGGAGCGGAACGGATCGTGCTCGGGTATCCGAAGAATATGAACAACACCGAAGGCGAGCGGGTGCAGAAAACCCTGGAATTCAAGGCTATGCTGGAGCGCCGCACGGGCCTTCCCGTGGAGCTCTGGGATGAGCGCTTGACGACGGTGGCGGCGGACAAAGTCCTGATGGAAACGGGCGTCCGCAGGGAGAACCGGAAAGCCGTGATCGATACCATTGCGGCTGTGTTTATTCTGCAGGGATACCTGGACTCTCTGGCGAACAAGTAAGAATTAAGAAGGAATCCGTACGGATTCCTTTGAAGTCGCTCTAAGCCGCGACGGGCTCCCCCAACCAGAGGTCGGGGGCAGAAGAACAGGAAATCGGGGATGCCGGAAGAGAGGGAACATATGGAGAAGGATCTGAATAATCACAGCGTACAGAAACCGGAGAGCATTACCCTTGTCGGAGATGACGGCGAAAAGATCGTGTTTTATGTGCTGGAGCAGACGAAGCAGAACGGCCAGAATTACCTGCTGGTAACCGACACGGCCGAGGAAGACGGCGACTGCTGGATCATGAAGGATACTGCCGGTATGGACAGTGCGGACAGTACGTATGAATTTGTAGAGGATGAAGAGGAGCTGGAGGATATGTTCCGCATTTTCGGCGAGCTGATGAGCGATGCGGAGATTGATTTCAGAAACTGACAGTAGAAAGGAATAACTGCTTGAAGAAAGAAAAAGAACAGGAGAAAAACCAGAACAGGGTAAAGATCATACCGCTGGGCGGACTGGATCAGATCGGAATGAATATGACCGCCTTTGAGTATGACGACAGTATCATTGTGGTGGACTGCGGCATGGCCTTTCCCAGCGACGACATGCTGGGCATTGACCTGGTCATCCCGGATATCACCTATCTGAAGGATAATATCGAGAAGGTCAAGGGCTTTGTCATCACCCACGGTCATGAGGACCACATCGGCGCGCTGCCCTACGTGCTCCGGGAGATCAAGGCACCGGTGTACGGCACCAAGCTGACCATCGG
>DMCD01000082.1:3823-8623 GCA_003445895.1 Lachnoclostridium sp.
ATCAAGACCAACCACAGCATCCAGGATGCTTCAGCCCTGGCGATCTTTACGCCGGCCGGAACCATCGTCCACACGGGAGATTTCAAGATTGACTATACGCCGGTCTTCGGCGAATCCGCGGATCTGATGCGATTTGCGGAGCTGGGCAAAAAGGGCGTTCTGGCCCTGATGTGCGATTCCACGAACGCTATCCGTCCGGGCTTCACCATGTCGGAGAAGACGGTGGGAGAGCGGTTTGACGCGATATTCGCGCAGCACAGCCGGAACCGGATCCTGGTGGCGACATTTGCCTCCAACGTGGACCGGGTGCAGCAGATTATCAACTCCGCCCACAAGTACGGCCGGAAGGTCGTGGTGGAAGGACGGAGCATGGTCAATGTTATCGGCGTCGCCACGGAGCTGGGCTACATCCAGATCCCGGACAATACGCTGATTGACATCGACGATCTGAAGAATTACCGCCCGGAGCAGACGGTGATCGTGACCACCGGCAGCCAGGGCGAGTCCATGGCGGCCCTGTCCCGCATGGCGGCCGGCAATCACCGGAAGGTGACCATTATGCCGGGCGATGCGGTGATCATGAGCTCCACCCCGATTCCCGGCAACGAGAAGGCGGTGGCCAATGTCATCAATGAGCTGGAGCTGAAGGGTGCGGAAGTCATCAACCGGGATACCCACGTTTCCGGCCACGCCTGCCAGGAGGAGATCAAGCTGATGTACTCCCTGGTGCAGCCGAAGTTTGCGATTCCTGTCCACGGCGAGTACCGTCACCTGATGGCCCAGAAGTCCATTGCGGTTTCCCTGGGAATTCCCAAGGAAAATGTGGTCATTCTCCATTCCGGCGACGTGGTGGAGATCGGCGAGACCGGATTTGATATCACCGATCATGTGCAGTCCGGCGGCGTCCTGGTGGACGGCCTCGGCATCGGCGATGTGGGCAACATCGTGCTCCGTGACCGCCAGAACCTGGCGCAGAACGGCATTATCATCGTGGTGCTCACGCTGGAGAAGTACACGAATCAGCTGCTGGCCGGTCCGGACATCATCTCCAGGGGATTTGTCTATGTCCGGGAGTCGGAGGATCTGATGGAGGAGGCCCAGGAAGTGGTGGACGAATCCGTACAGAACTGCCTGGAGAGCAATGTGAATGACTGGGGCAAAATCAAGCATGTCATCCGTGACAGCTTAAGCGACTTCCTCTGGAAGAAGATGAAGAGGAGCCCGATGATTCTGCCTATCATTATGGAAGTTGACAACTAAGCCATGAAAAGAGTAGAGCGGGAAGTAAACCGAATCACTTCGGCGATCATCGGCACGGCGCTCCGTGTCCTTCTGGTGGTGGTCATTGCATTTCTGGTCTGCGAGGGTGCGGCGAAGGGATACCGGTTCGGATACCGGATCTTCGTCCCGCCGGAGCAGATAGGAACGGCGGTGACCAAAACCATCGTGGTGGAAGAGGGAGAGCCGCTTCTTGAGATCGCGGAGAATCTGGAGAAGGAAAAGCTTATCTGGGATAAGTATGCCTTCTGTTTTACCGCGAAGTTTTACTCAAGCCGCGTGATGGCGGGAAGCTATGAACTGGACAGCTCCATGAAGCCGAAGGAGATCCTGGACATCATGGCCGCCGGAGACGGAGGCGGAAATTAGATATGATCACTGACAGACAGACGGCGGAGTATATCCGGATGCTGGATAAGGGAAACGGGGAATTCCTGGATGCCCTGGAAGAGGAGGCGCTCCGGGAATACGTTCCCATCATCCGGAAGGAGACCCAGGCCTATCTTCGGACCATGCTGGAGCTTGTAAAGCCGGAAAGAGTCCTGGAGGTGGGATGCGCCGTGGGATTTTCGGCACTCCTTATGTGCCGGCACCTCGGACCGGAGGCGCACATTACCACGATTGAAAACTATGAAAAACGGATTGCCGCGGCGAGAGAAAATATAAAGAGGGCAGGGGAAGAAGAGCGGATCACCCTGATTGCGGGGGATGCCGACCGGGTTCTTAGAGAACTCCCCGGCCCTTATGATTTTATATTCATGGATGCGGCCAAGGGACAGTATATCCGCTGGCTTCCGGAGCTGGAGAGGCTTCTTAAGCCGGGCGGCCTGCTTCTTACCGACAACGTGCTGCAGGACGGGGAGACGGCCCTTTCCCGCTATGCGGTGGAGCGGAGAGACCGCACCATCCATACGCGGATGCGGGAGTACCTGTGGGAACTGACCCACCGGGACATCTGGTCCACGGCGGTGCTTCCCTTAGGAGACGGTCTGGCCGTCAGCGTAAGGAAAGAATGATGAGTACAGAACAGAGAAAGAAACCGGAGCTTCTGATTCCCGCGGGGAGTCTGGAGGTCCTGGAAACCGCGGTGCGCTACGGCGCCGATGCGGTATATATCGGCGGAGAGGCCTTCAGCCTCCGTGCCAAGGCGAAGAATTTCGATGATGAGGACCTGAAAAAGGCGATAGAATACGCCCACGCCCACGGCGTCCACGTCCATGTGACGGCCAATATCTTCGCCCACAATTACGATTTCCCCGAGGTGGAGGAATATCTGAAAAAGCTGAAAAGTTACGGACCGGACGCGCTGATTATATCCGATCCGGGCATCTTCATGGCGGCCCGCCGCATCTGCCCGGAGATCGATATTCACATCAGCACCCAGTCCAACAGCACCAACTACGAGACCTTCCGCTTCTGGCATGACCTGGGCGCAAAGCGGGTGGTGGCAGCAAGAGAACTGTCCCTCAGGGAGGTTGCGGAGATCCGGGAGAAGATCCCGGCAGACATGGAGATTGAGTGCTTTGTGCACGGTGCCATGTGCATCTCCTATTCCGGACGGTGCCTCTTGAGCAATTACTTTACCGGACGGGATGCCAACCGGGGCGCCTGCACCCATCCCTGCCGCTGGAAGTACAGCATCGCCGAGGAGACCCGGCCGGGAGAATACCTGCCGGTGTACGAGAACGAGCGGGGGACCTATATCTTCAATTCCAAAGATCTGTGCATGATAGAGCATATTCCGGAGCTGGTGGAGGCCGGGGTGGACAGCTTCAAGATCGAGGGGCGGATGAAGACGGCCCTCTATGTCGCCACCGTGGCAAGAACCTACCGGAAGGCCATTGACGATTATTTTGAGAGTCCGGAAAAGTACCGGGACAATCTTCCCTGGTACCGGAAGGAGATTGCCGCCTGCACCTACCGGGAGTTTACGACGGGATTCTATTTCCACAAGCCGGATTCGGAGAGCCAGATTTATGACAGCAACACCTACGTGAAGAACTATATTTACCTGGGAACGGTCCGGGAGATGACATCGGACGGCAGAGCCTGCCTGATGCAGAAGAACAAGTTCTCCGTGGGCGAGTCCATCGAGATTATGAAGCCGGACGGCCGGGATATCCCGGCGAAAGTCCTGTCCATCACCGACACCGAGGGAAATGCGCAGGAAAGCGCACCTCACCCGAAGCAGGAGCTCCGCCTCATGCTGGACTGCCCGGCGGAACCGGGAGATATCCTGCGGAAGGAGGAGCCGGATTCCGGGGTAAAGGAGATGTAACATGACGTGGTTTTTCATCATTGCCGCGATTCTGTGCCTGGTCTATTTTGTCGTGCTTCTGCTCTATGTGGGGTTCGGCGGATCGGCCCTCTTTATCTGGCCGATACTTTCCGCATGCTTCGGGCTGCTGGCCTTCTGGATTCACCTGCAGCAGAAGCATCCGGCCTCGCTGCGCATCCGGGTCTCCGTGATTACGGCGGTCTGCGCCGCGGCTGCGATCTTCCTTGCGGTGGAGGGGCTGATCACGGTGAGCGCCGTGACGGCATCCGGCAGGGAAGCGGCGGACTACTGCATCGTCCTGGGCGCCCGGGTCAGGGGAAGAGAACTCAGCTCCTCCCTGGAGCGGAGACTTCGCCGCGCCTATATCTACGCGGTGGCCCATCCGAAGTGCATTCTCGTTCTGTCCGGCGGACAGGGGGAAGGGGAAGACCTGAGTGAGGCGGAAGCGATGTACGGCTATCTCTACGGCCGCGGCATCCGCGCAAACCGCTTTATTCTGGAGGACAAATCGGAGAACACGGTGGAAAACATCCGCAACAGCCTGTCGCTTATCCGGCGCTGGGAGGCGGATACGCCAAGAGAAGAGAAGGTGGCGATCGTCACCAGCAATTTTCATATTTTCCGGGCAAAGCACATAGCAGAAAAGCTCGGACAGGAGGACGTCATCACGGTGGCTTCCTCCGCGGACCCGATCCTGGTGCTGCACCTCTGGGTGCGGGAGGGACTGGCCGTACTGAAGGATAAATTCATGGGAAGGATGTAGACAGAATGAAACTGGAAGAGCTTCAAACCTACCGGCTGCTCCGCAGGGAGCGGATCGAAGAGATGAATTCGGAAGGATTTGTGCTGGAGCATAAGAAGACCGGCGCCCGGATATTCCTGGTGTCCAATGACGACAACAACAAGGTATTTACCATCGGATTCCGCACACCGCCCTCCGACAGCACGGGTGTGGCCCATATCATGGAGCACAGCGTTCTCTGCGGCTCGGAGAAGTTCCCGGTCAAGGATCCCTTTGTGGAGCTGGTAAAAGGATCTCTCAACACCTTCCTGAATGCCATGACCTACCCGGATAAGACCGTATATCCGGTGGCCAGCTGCAATGACAGTGATTTCCAGAACCTGATGGATGTCTATATGGATGCGGTGCTTCATCCGAACATCTACCGGGAAGAAAAGATATTCCGCCAGGAGGGCTGGCACTATGAGGCAGCCTCGGCGGAGGATGACATCACCATCAACGG
>DMCD01000035.1:0-6935 GCA_003445895.1 Lachnoclostridium sp.
CGTACATAACGTCGATCTCGGTGGCGGCAGTGCCGATGGAGAAGACGTTGTTGTCGTTAGCCTGCGGTCCGCCAAGTACGTAGTGAGCCGCTGCGGATGCCTTACGGAGAGTGATCTCCAGGGACGGCATGCCGGAGTTCTGGATGGAGTAGATCAGGGACTGACCAAGACCAAGCAGCTCAGCCTTCTCAGCTTCGTCGTCTACGTCGATACCGGTGGTATCCTGCAGCCAGATCAGCGGGATGCGGTCACGTGCGCACAGGGTAACGAACTCGTTCATCTTGATAAGACCCTGACGGTAGAGCTTGCCGCCTACGCCGATGGAACCGGGCTTTCTGTACTCCGGATAGTTCATGAGCAGACCCTGAACGTTGGCGATAACGCCGACCAGAAGTCCGTTCACCTTTGCCAGAGCGGTAACCATCTCCGGACCGTAGCCCTTCTTGTACTCAAGCATCTCACTGTTATCGAACAGACGAGCCATAACCTCATAGATATCGTACGGTCTCTTCTGGTTGAAGGAGATCAGGCTGTACAGATCCTCTGCCGGGAACTGCGGAGCCTTCGGAGTGTCAACGCGGAAGAACTCAAGGTTGTATGCCGGCAGGAAGCTGACGTACTTCTTGATACCTTCGATAACGCCGAGATCATCCTGATATACCTCACGGAAGAAACCGGTCTCATCATAGTGAATCGGAACAGAACCCGGAGCCGGAACTTTGTGCTTGGAGTTCTCTTCGAGCTGGGTGATGATGCTCTCAGCAACGTCCTTGTCCACGAAGCCCTTCGGGTTCATACCGGAAAGGATGCCTGCGCCGCCGACTGCCATGTTCGCATCCTTGTGAGCGATCAGGATGGTCGGGGAAATGCTGTGGTAGCCGCCGCCTGCCGGGTTGGTTCCGTAGATACCTACGATAACCGGAAGGCCAAGCTGGTTCAGTTCGGAGTTGCGGAAGAACGGTGTGCCGCCGCCGCGTCTGTTCGGATATACCAGCTCCTGTACCGGGAAGTCAACGCCGGAGCAGTTCAGAAGGTATACAACCGGGATGTGAAGCAGCTTAGCGGTATCGGAAGCACGAAGCAGGTTCTCAGCCTGTCCCGGAACCCATGCGCCTGCGATCTTCTTGTTATCGGAAGCGATAACCATAACCCACTTGCCGCCTACACGGCCAAGGCCCTTGATGATGCCGGTGTCGCCGAACTTGTTGTCGTTCGGGTTGAACAGCTGGTTCAGGGGGCAGAAGGTACCCGGATCTACCAGAGCGTTGATTCTCTGCAGAGCGGAGAGCTGGCCTCTCTCGTTCAGCTTCTCTTCAGTTACGATACCTGCAGCGTGGTTGGCATCAATTTTAGCATGGATGTCGTCCTCAACCGCACGGATCTCCTGCTCGTTCTCAGCGTTTACAGCCGGAAGTGCCTTACCGATGGTCGGCATGTTCTGGAAATAGCTGGGCATTGAATAAAAATCCATTGTAATCTCCTTATTTTTCAAGCCGGTCCCGGGAGATTTCTCCCGGGAAACCGGTCAGTCATGCGTAATATTGCGTTGTCTCAGGGACGAAATTACTTTGCCTCCGGTACCGGAACCTTGATGAATACCTGATCCGGGTCAATCTCTTCACGGATAAGACGGATAACTTCCGGATCCGGAGCATCCAGCTTAACAGCGCGGGATACATCGATGTCGAAACCGGTGTTCTCGATAACCTGCTCCGGAGAAGAGGACTCATAGTATCCTGCAAGATACATTCTCTTGGTCTTCTCGTCGAACTTCATGATACCGAGGTCGGTAACAACTGCCTGCGGACCAACGTTGCCCGGAAGGCCTGCTCTCTCACGTCCGCCGGGGCCGTCCATCCAGCCCGGGCTGGTAACGTAGTCAATCTTCTGCATGAATCTTCTCTTCTCATGCTGAATCATGATAACGGTGTTGTTGAAGGTAGCGATGGCATTGGCGCCGCCGGAACCTGTGAAACGGGTCTTCGGTGCATGATAGTCGCCGATGCAGGTGGAGTTCACGTTGCCGTACGGGTCAATCTGAGCGCCGCCGATGAAAGCGATGATTCTCTGGTTGTTGTGCAGCCAGTCGCAAGCCTCGAATCCGATGAAGCGGATGTTCGGCCACTGTGTGCCGCAGTGAGCCATGAAACGAAGGTCGCCTACAGAACGCGGAACCTCGATCGGGTTGCAGTCCATAAGACCGGACTCAACGATAAGGTTGCAGTTCGGAGCGTATACTCTCTTAGCTACAGATGCGCCGATCAGCGGAAGTCCGGTTCCGACAATAGCAATCTGACCGTCTACAATCTGCTTTGCAAGCGTAATAGCCTGCATCTCTTTATTTGTATAATTTGTGTAGTCAGCCATTGTATTAGTCCTCCTTACTTACATCTGCATGATAACCGTAACCCGGTGTAACCTTAAGGTTGATCAGACGCATTACACCAAGCTTCTCGAGATACTCCTCCTGACCCTTCAGGCCGTATACCCACTCCTGCAGGAATGCCTTGAAGTCTTCTTCGGTCTTGGAAGCTGCACCATAGGCCTTCAGGAAGTTGTTATCATAGTCATAGTAGTTGTAGCACTGGGTCGGATGAGCACCGTACGGTACGTGGCAGACTGCATTTACGCAGAAGCACGGAATCTTGGTCTTGGAAGGATCGCGGCGGATCTCTTCGTTGCTGATGAGCTCTTCGCAGGTTACGATAACCTTCTTTGCTGCAACAGCGATATCTACATCATGGAACTCATCGCCCTCGATGATGCAGGTGCCGTCCGGAGAAGCCTTCTGCACATGGATGATAGCGGTATCCAGCTGCGGAACCGGAAGAGCTACAACCTTCTCACCCGGGTTGAAGGGGTTCTCAACATAGACGAACTTATCCTCGGTAAGACCAGGGATAGTCTTTCTTACTTCTTTTGTGATGCCCCACTCATCAACCAGACCGGAACCGATCATGAACCGTACCGGCAGGAAAGGAAGTCCCAGGGATGCAGCATGAAGCATGAACATGATAGCATCCTGAGAGTAGTCTTCGTAAATCAGCTTGCCTTCCTCAATTTTCTTGCGGAACCGACGGGAAACGTTGGTAACGCCGGAATCTGCGGTATAGCAGTTGATGTATGCCTTAACACGGTCCTCACCGATCATCATATCCCAGTCGGAACCAGCCGGTCCGGCCCATACGATGAAGTCTTTCTGGCCCTGGCGAAGGATCTCACGTACTGCTGCCATCGGCTTCTTATTGGTTGTAAAACCGCCGAAGGAGATCTGATCGCCGCTCTCGACATACTTGGCAATCGCATCATGTAACGAACACACTTTATTACTCACAATAAAGCCTCCTTTATTAAGATTTTGCGCCATCAGGCCGGCTGCAGCTCCCCCGCCGCAGACCGGTCCGAACTTACGCAATAAAAGTTACCTTGATTAGTACCGGGCATCAGCCCTTGAAAATAACCATGAAGAAACCGGCTGCAACTGCAGAACCGATAACGCCGGCAACGTTCGGGCCCATGGCGTGCATCAGCAGGAAGTTTGCCGGGTCAGCCTTGGAACCGACCTTCTGAGCAACACGGGCTGCCATCGGAACGGCAGATACGCCTGCGGAACCGATCAGCGGGTTAACCTTGCCGCCGGTGAGCAGGCACAGAAGCTTGCCCAGCAGCACGCCGCCGACAGTGGCAAATGCGAATGCCAGAAGACCCATGCAGACGATAGCGATGGTCTGCACGCGGAGGAACAGCTCGCCGTTGGCGGTAGCGCCTACGGAAGTTCCCAGCATGATGGTTACGATGTTGCACAGTGCGTTCTGTGCGGTATCAGAAAGTCTCTCTACAACGCCGGACTCACGGAAGATATTGCCGAGCATCAGCATACCAAGCAGCGGAGCAACGGACGGAAGAAGCAGAGAGCAGAACAGAACGACGAATACCGGGAATACAACCTTCTCGGTCTTGCTGACGACACGGAGCTGGGTCATGCGGATCTTCCGCTCATGCTCTGTGGTCAGGGCGTTCATGATCGGCGGCTGAATCATCGGAATCAGCGCCATGTAGGAGTAAGCGGCAACGGCGATGGGAGCCATCAGTTCCGGTGCCAGGTTGTTTGCGATGTAGATAGCGGTCGGGCCGTCAGCACCGCCGATGATGCCGATAGCTGCTGCCTGGGCCGGTGTGAAGAGGCCGGTAGCATTGGCCAGAACGAATGCAACGTAGATACCGAACTGTGCTGCAGCACCCAGAAGAAGGGATACCGGGTTCGCAATCAGGGGACCGAAGTCCGTCATCGCGCCGACTGCCATGAATACCAGGCAGGGGAACAGGGAGCACTTATCGCCCGAATAGATGATCTGCAGAACGCCGGACTGATACCAGGGCAGGCCGTCTGCGGTTGCATCATACATCAGTCCTGCCAGGGGCAGGTTGGTAAGAAACATACCGAATGCGATCGGGAGAAGCAGAAGCGGCTCATACTCCTTCTTAATCGCCAGATACATAAGAATAAATGAGATGAGGAACATGACGAGGTTCCGCCAGTGAAGAGCAGCGAAACCGGACTCCGCCATGAGTCTCGCGAATACTTCTAATACGTTCATCCTGTACCTCCGTGGATTAGTTCATGGAAATCAGGGCTGCACCGGTATCGACCATATCGCCGGCCTTTACAAGAACCTGACCAACGGTGCCGTCTGCCTGTGCGACGATCTCGGTCTCCATCTTCATAGCTTCCATGATGATGACGCAGTCACCATACTTGACAGCCTGTCCCGGAGTTACGTTAACCTTCAGGATCTTACCCGGCATCGGAGCATCGATGGTGGATGCGCCTGCGGGTGCTGCTGCCGGTGCGGGTGCCGGAGCCGGAGCGGGTGCCGGAGCAGGTGCTGCTGCCGGAGCCGGAGCGGGTGCCGGAGCTGCTGCCGGAGCGGGTGCTGCCGCCGGAGCCGGAGCTGCCTGCGGAAGAACCGGCATAACCGGTGCTGCCACGCCGTTGCGGTCAAGAGACTTGTAGCCGTCCAGCTGCTCGACTACTACTTCATACTTCTTTCCATTGATTGTAGCGATGTACTTCATAATTCAAACGTCCTTTCGTTTTTCTCAATTCATCACATCGTCACAAGGGCTGCGCCGGTATCGACCATATCGCCGGCCTTAACCAGAACCTGTGCAACGGTGCCGTCAGACTGGGCAACAATCTCGGTCTCCATCTTCATAGCTTCCATGATGATGACGGTATCGCCATACTTCACAGCCTGACCCGGAGTTACGTTAACCTTCAGGATCTTGCCGGGCATCGGAGCTTCGATGGTTGCGCCGCTGGGAGCTGCTGCCGGAGCCGGTGCTGCTGCCGGTGCGGGAGCCGGAGCCGGTGCTGCTGCCGGAGCCGGAGCCGGTGCCGGAGCCGGTGCTGCCGGAGCTGCCTTTACTGCAGGAGCTGTGATCGGAGCAGTCGGAGCTGCTGCTGCAACGCCGCCGCGCGGGATCGGAGCATACTCATCCACTCTCTCCAATTCTACTTCATACTGTTTGCCGTTAAGAGTAGCACTGTACTTCATAACTTCTTTACCTTTCCTTTCGTGATTCCCGAAATGCTATTTAATCTCCGTTACACTGGTGATTCTGAACTGGTCCGTAGCTACGCCCAGATCTTCCGCGATTACCGAAGCGAGAACCGCAAGGAGTTCCTTGTCAGCCTCGTCAGAAACAGCCGGTGCGGATTTCACGGGAGCTGCCTTCGAAGCGGCATTCTTGCCCGCGCCCTGAATTGCGTTGATAACTTTGCCGATGATCATAACGGCAAGATCCAGAGCGACGAGGGCCGAGAATACTACTAAGATTCCCAGCAGCGATACGTATAGCGTATCGATGAACGTTAAGTCCTGTCCAGCTAACATCTGGTTACACCTCCTTCATTTGATGCGTCCATGTGAGTGAGACGGAAAGATTTTTCCAAGATTCCACATTGTGGAATGCGTTCCATTTTTATTTCATAATATAAAAGGGTTTCATCAACCCTGTCATATTCTTCACATAAAAAGGCGCAATTCTTCCAAAAATCTTACGGATTCATTATATCATCGGAAATTTTGAAAGTCAACGAACACACCCCCGAACCTGCGGGCGTTCAGGGCTTTTGTAACTATAGTTTTTCCATGAAAAAAGCCGCAAAAACACAGACAGTTCCGTGCTTTTCGCGGCTTTTTTTGTTATTAATTCATCAATCATTCAAACTTTTGCATGATCGATATAAATTTCCTTGATAAAAATTATTTTGTTAGTTTCTGTAGGTTTCTGTCGGAAGCCTGTTTCCGGCGTTTTTTACTTCCCAGACGGCACCTTGTAGGAGCTCTTCAGCGACACGATCCGGTTGAATACCGGACGTCCCGGCTCGCTGTCCTTGCAGTCCACGCAGTAGTATCCGTCACGCACGAACTGGAAGCTGTCGAAGGCTCTGGCCTCCTTCAGTCCCGGCTCAACGTAGGCGCGCACCTTTGTCAGGGAATTGGGGTTCAGGTTCAGGGTGCCGTCTGCATTCAGCTTGCCCTTCTCCTCGTCCACCAGGTTTTCATACAGGCGCACATCTGCCTCAAATGCAGTCTTTGCAGCCACCCAGTGAATGGTGCCCTTCACCTTTCTTCCGGTGAATCCGGAACCGGACTTGGTCTCCGGGTCATAGGTGCAGTGAACGGCGGTAATATTGCCCTCCGCATCCTTGTCCACGCCGGTGCAGGTGACAAAGTAGGCGTTCATCAGGCGCACTTCGTTGCCCGGATACAGGCGGTGATACTTCTTCGCCGGAACTTCCATGAAGTCGTCCTGCTCAATCCAGAGCTCTCTGCCGAAGGGAAGCTCACGGCTGCCCAGCGCCTCGTTCTCCAGGTTGTTCGGGGCATCCAGCATCTCGATCTGGTCTTCCGGATAGTTGTCGATGA
>DMCD01000035.1:7110-8432 GCA_003445895.1 Lachnoclostridium sp.
TCAACAAACTTCTGGATGGACTCCGGAGTATATCCTCTTCTTCTGAGAGCGGCGATGGTCACCAGACGCGGGTCATCCCAGCCGTCCACGATGCCGTCCTCTACCAGCTTCTTGATGTAGCGCTTGCCGGTGATGACGTTGGTCAGGTACATCTTGGCAAACTCAATCTGGCGCGGCGGATTCTCGAACTCGCACTCTCTCACTACCCAGTCATACAGGGGACGGTGATCCTCAAATTCCAGGGTGCAGATGGAGTGGGTGATATGCTCTACGGCGTCCTCAATGGGATGCGCAAAGTCATACATCGGGTAAATGCACCACTTGTCTCCCGTATTGTGATGATGTGCATGAGCCACACGGTAGATAACCGGGTCTCTCATGTTGATGTTCGGGGATGCCATATCAATCTTGGCGCGGAGCACCTTCTCGCCGTCTTTGTAGACGCCGTTCTTCATGTTCTCGAACAGCTCCAGGTTCTCCTCGACGCTGCGGTTTCTCCAGGGGCTCTCTTTGCCCGGATGGGTGAAGTCGCCGCGGTACTCGCGGATCTGCTCAGCAGTCAGGTCGCACACGAAGGCCTTGCCCTTCTTAATCAGAAGAACCGCGCAGTCATACATGGTCTGGAAATAATCGGAGGCGAAGAACATTCTGTCCTCGAAGTCCGCTCCCAGCCACTTCACATCCTCGATGATGGACTCGACGAATTCGGTCTTCTCCTTCTCCGGGTTGGTGTCATCAAAACGGAAGTTGAACTTGCCGCCGTACTCCTTCGCCAGGCCGTAATTCAGAAGAATCGACTTGGCATGTCCGATATGAAGATAGCCGTTGGGCTCCGGCGGGAAACGGGTCTGCACATGATCGTACACGCCCTCTGCCAGGTCTTTGTCAATCTCTCTCTCGATAAAGTTCTTGCTGACCGGCTCTGCAGCTTCTTTATTCTCATTGATCGTAACGTCTGCCATAATCTATCCTCCTGAGATATTGCGAATTTCCATATATCATAGCACAATTTGATGGAGTGCGCAATTCTAAACAGATAAGGAGAGCCGGCCTCCGCGATGATACACTGCATATAATCATATTTTGTAATCTATATTTGAATATCAGATGTTTTCAGGCAGACTGGAAAGACTGTCAAGAGAGATTTTACATCTCTTCTCCTGCCGGTGCAGATATGCGTATTCTGCCGTCCGCTGGCGCACTGCAAAAAAACGGAAGTCCCCTCAGACTTCCGCTTTTCAAACTACATATTCGATTATCAGTCGATGAGTGAGGCATGGGGGATTCGAACCCCCGACAACTTGATTAAAAGTCAAGTGCTC
>DMCD01000124.1 GCA_003445895.1 Lachnoclostridium sp.
CGCTTTATCCAGGACTATTTCCGCGATGAGGAGAAGAGAGATCCCTCGATCACCGAGATTCGCGTGCTGGATACCTACTGGTCCGACCACTGCCGTCACACCACCTTCTCTACCGAACTGAAGAATGTACAGTTTACCGAGGGCGATTACAATGCGCCGATTGAGGCGTCCTGGAACCAGTACCTGAACGACCACAACGAGATGTACAAGGGTCGTGACGACAAGTATGCCTGCCTGATGGACATCGCCTGCCTGGCCGCCAAGAAGCTGAAGGCGGAAGGAAAGCTTACCGATCAGGAGGTTTCCGACGAGATCAATGCCTGCAGCATCGTGGTGCCGGTAACCATCGACGGCGTCACCGAGGACTGGCTGATCAACTTCAAGAATGAGACCCACAACCATCCGACGGAGATTGAACCCTTCGGCGGTGCGGCCACCTGTCTGGGCGGCGCCATCCGCGACCCGCTTTCCGGCCGTACATACGTATATCAGGCAATGCGCATCACGGGCGCCGGTGATCCGACCGCACCCATGAGCGAGACGCTGCACGGCAAGCTTCCGCAGCGCAGAATCTGCACCGACGCGGCCCGCGGCTATTCTTCCTACGGCAACCAGGTCGGCCTTGCTACCGGATATGTCAAGGAAATCTATCACCCCGACTTCGTGGCAAAGCGCATGGAGCTGGGTGCCGTTATCGCGGCAGCGCCGAAGAAGAACGTCATCCGTGAAAACTCCGATCCGGGCGATGTGATCATCCTTCTCGGCGGACGTACCGGACGCGACGGCATCGGCGGCGCAACCGGTTCCTCCAAGGTGCACACCGAGGAGTCCATCGAGGTCTGCGGTGCAGAGGTCCAGAAGGGAAATGCGCCGACCGAGCGTAAGATTCAGCGCCTGTTCCGCCGTCCGGAAGTAAGTCTTTTGATCAAGAAGTGCAACGATTTCGGCGCCGGCGGCGTGTCTGTCGCCATCGGCGAGCTGGCAGCCGGTCTGGATATTGACCTGGACAAGGTTCCGAAGAAGTATGCCGGCCTTGACGGTACGGAACTGGCCATCTCCGAGTCCCAGGAGCGTATGGCTCTTGTTGTGGACGCAAAGGATGTGGACAAGATGCTGGGCTATGCGGCTGAGGAGAACCTGGAGGCGGTTCCGGTGGCTGTCGTAACCGAATCCCCGCGGCTGGTGCTTCACTGGAGAGGCAAAACGATCGTGGATCTGAGCCGCGCATTCCTGGACACCAACGGTGCACACCAGGAGGCGGAAGTCTGCGTGGAAGTGCCGAAGAAGGAGAATTCTCCGTTTATCCGGGAGGATGTTCCGGATGTCCGCGGAAAGTGGCTTGAAACCCTGTCTTCCCTCAATGTCTGCTCCCAGAAGGGACTGGTGGAGATGTTTGACTCCACCATCGGCGCAGCGACGGTGGAGATGCCCTACGGCGGACTGCATCAGATGACGGAGACCCAGGCCATGCTGGCCAAGCTTCCGCTGGACGGCGGAAAGTGCGATACCGTCACCATGATGAGCTACGGCTATGATCCCTTCCTTTCCAACTGGAGTCCGTACCACGGCGCGCAGTACGCCGTTCTGGATTCCGTTGCCAAGATCGTGGCAAACGGCGGCGATTATAAGAAGATTCATTTCTCCTATCAGGAGTATTTCCTCCGTCAGACCGGAGACCCGAAGCGCTGGGGCTATCCCCTTTCCGCGCTGCTGGGCGCCTACTCTGCGCAGATTGCGCTGGGCCTGGGCTCCATCGGCGGCAAGGACAGCTCCTCCGGAAGCTTCGAGGATGTGTCCGGAGAGAGAAACGTACCGCACACCCTGGTGAGCTTTGCAGTGGATGTCACGGACAGCAAACACGTTATCACGCCGGAGTTCAAGAAGGCGGGAAGTAAGATCGTTCTGTTCCGGGCACCGCGCAATGAATATGACCTGCCGGTATTTGACCAGATCATGGCCGGCTATGACAAGCTCTATGAAGACATGGAGGCCGGAAGAATCCTTTCCGCATACGCGGTGGGAGCACACGGTCCCGCAGAGTCCGTGGCGAAGATGGCCTTCGGCAATCAGCTGGGCGTAAAGATCGAGCACAATGTGGATCCGCGGATGTTCTTCGCACCCGGCTGGGGCGACATCGTATGCGAAGTGGCCGACGGCAAAGTGGGCGAGCTGCAGATGACCTACACCGTCATCGGCGAAGTGACCGACCGGAACACCTTTGAATACGGCAGCGCCGTGATCACCATGGGCGAGGCCCTGGAAGCCTGGACGAAGACTCTGGAGCCCATCTATCCGACAAAGACCGGCGCCATGGAGACCCAGGTACGCCAGGATACCTACAAGACAGAAGATATCTACATCTGCAGACATAAGGTGGCAAAACCGAAGGTATTCATCCCCGCCATGCCCGGCACCAACTGCGAGCTGGACAGCGCAAGAGCCTTCGAGAAAGCCGGCGCAGATGTGACCGTACGCATCTTCCGGAACCAGAACGAGCAGGACATCAAGTCCTCCATCGAGCAGTACCGGAAGGATATTGAGCAGGCGAACATCCTGATGTTCCCGGGCGGCTTCTCCGGCGGCGATGAGCCGGACGGCTCCGCGAAGTTCTTCGCCACCGTGTTCCGCAACCCGGTGCTGAAGGAGGCGGTGGACCGCCTGTATCAGGACAGAGACGGACTGATTCTCGGCATCTGCAACGGCTTCCAGACACTGATCAAGCTGGGCCTGGTGCCGAACGGAGAGATTGCTCCGCAGACGGAGGATTCCCCGACACTGACCATGAACACCATCGGACGCCATATTTCCAGAATGGCGTACGTACGCATTGTTTCCAACAAGTCGCCCTGGCTCATGGGTGCATCCTTTGAGCGGGTATACGCCAATGCACTGTCCCACGGCGAGGGAAGATTTGTCGCGAGCCGTGAGTGGATCGAGAAGCTCTATGAGAACGGTCAGGTAGCTACGCAGTATGTTGATCCGGACGGCAATCCGACCATGGATGAGACATGGAACCAGAATGGTTCTTATATGGCAATTGAGGGCATTACCAGCCCCGACGGCCGTATCCTGGGCCGCATGGGTCATCCGGAGAGATGCAACGAGGGCGTGTTCGTGAACATCCACAAGAGCGATGACATGAATATATTCAAGTCCGGCGTTGCCTACTTCAAGTAATGGGAGGGCAGATTATGAAAATGTATCTGAAACGGGGAACAGCACTGTTTCTGAGTCTTCTGCTGGCGCTGGGCTGCTGCACGACTTCCTTCGCGGCATCCAATTCCAGCAAGAAGAAGATTTCCACCATCAAGCTGTCAGTCGATATGGCGGACAGCGCCTTCGATGATGACAAGATGACCAAGGATGACCTGGACAGCATCATCGATATCAGTGATTCGAATGCAAATTATTATATCGAGAGCCTGTCCTTCGCGGACGGCAGCTCCTGGAAATACGGAAAGTCCGCCACCATCAAGGTGGTTCTGGAGGTGGACGATGAGGACGCCTACCGCTTCTACGGCGTAAAGGGCGAGAACGTCAAGATCTCCGGCTCCAAGTATGTGGAGAGCGTATCCGCATCCGGTTCCGGCAAGCGTGCCACGGTCCGTCTGAAGATGAAGGCCTATGTGGGCGACATGGACGCACCGGAGGAGATCTACTGGAGCGGAAAGACCGCGCACTGGGAGAAGGTTTCCGGCGCAAATCAGTATAATGTACGGCTGTATCACGGCGGAAGCGCGGTTGCAACCGTCAGCACCACCGGTACATCCTTTGACCTGTATCCGGGCATGAAGGCCTCCGGAAAGTATACCTTCCGCGTGCAGGCGGAGAATACCTCTGCCGGCAAGACCTCCAAGTGGAGCGAGCGGTCCGACGAGCTGACCATCGCCGACAACACCAGATACACAGGAACCGGTTCGCTGGTAAGCCTTCCGGCCTCCCAGCAGGAGGGCGGTTCCGAATATCAGGGAATCACCGGCGCAGGCATCGGCCAGGGCCCGACAGCACAGGCTGTGGGCGGCTGGATCTTTGACGGCATCGGCTGGCGGTATCTGGAGCACGGCTCCGCAGTCGCCGGAAGCTGGCGTCTTGTGGACAATGAGTGGTATCACTTTGACCAGAACGGCTACATGCAGGTGGGCTGGATCAATGACGGAGGACTCTGGTATTACCTGAATCCGATCTCCGACGGTACCAGAGGCGCCATGAAGACCGGCTGGCTCTTCGACGGTGCACACTGGTACTTCCTGAACCCGTATTCCAACGGCTATCGCGGAATGCGGATGACCGGCTTCCAGAGAATTGAGGGCCGGGATTATTACTTCGATGTCAACACCGGCATACTTGCCACCAACTGCCGCGTTCCGGACGGACGCTGGGCCGGCGCGGACGGATCACTGTAAAGAATGAAGAATGTAATTATTATCGGGGCGGGCGCAGCGGGTCTTGCCGCAGCCATCGGGGCTGCGGAGAGCGGTGCGTCCGTCACCGTGTTTGAGAAGAATGAAAAGGCAGGCAAAAAGATCTATATCACCGGCAAGGGCCGGTGCAACCTGACCAATGCCTGCGAACCGGAGGATTTTTTCGAGAATGTGGTCACCAATCCCCGGTTTATGTACAGCGCCTTTTACGGCTTCACCAACCGGGATATGGTCGCGATGGTGGAGCAGGAGGGCATTCCCACAAAGGTGGAGCGGGGAAACCGGGTATTCCCGGTATCCGATCACGCCTCTGACGTGACAAAGGCCCTGCTGGCAAGATTAAAAAAGCTTAAGGTCCGTCTGCTCACCGACACGGAAGTCCGGGGAATGCTCACAGAAAGCGACCGGGTGACGGGGGTCATGGTCCGCGGAAAAGAGGGCCGGAGCAGTGTATCGGCAGATGCGGTGATTGTGGCCACCGGCGGGCTTTCCTACCCGACGACCGGGTCCACCGGCGACGGCTATTACTTTGCGGAAAGCACCGGTCACCGGGTTACGGAGTGTTATCCGGCCCTGGTTCCCTTTGAGACAAAGGAAAATGTCTCCGGCATGCAGGGACTTGCCCTGAAAAATGTGGAAGCGGTCGTAAAGGACGGCAAAAAGGAAATCTACCGGGGGTTCGGCGAAATGCTGTTCACCCATTTCGGCGTGTCCGGACCGCTGATGCTGACAGCCAGCAGCTATGCGGCAAAGAGAATAGCAAAGAATCCGCTGATGCTCTCCATCGATCTGAAGCCGGCTCTCTCCGAGGAGGAGCTGGATGCGCGGATTCTCCGGGATTTCGGGGAAGCAAAGAACAAAAACTTTGCCAATGCCCTGGGCCACCTTTATCCATCGGGGATGATCCCGGAGATGGTAAAGAGAAGCGGCATTCCGGCGGACAAGAAGGTCAATGAGATCACGAGGGAAGAGCGCAGAGCGCTGGTTTCTGCTACGAAAGCATTTACCCTTACCCTGACAGGCCTCCGGGGATACCAGGAGGCCATCATCACCCAGGGCGGCGTGAATGTGAGAGATATCGACCCCTCCACGATGGAGTCAAAGAAGATGCGGGGACTGTACTTTGCCGGCGAGGTTCTGGACGTGGATGCGGTGACGGGAGGCTTTAATCTCCAGATCGCCTGGTCTACGGGAATGCTGGCGGGAAGAAGCGCTGCGCACAAGAAGGAGGAAGCAACATGTCAGTAAATATTGCCATTGACGGCCCGGCGGGCGCAGGCAAGAGCTCGATTGCGAAGATGCTCGCATCGACCATGAACTATATCTACGTGGACACCGGCGCCATGTACCGCACGCTGGCCGTGTATTTTCTGGAGCACGACATTGACGGAGATGATGAGGCGGCCGTGGTCGCAGCGCTGCCGGATATTGATGTCAGTCTGGAGTATGAGGACGGGACACAGCAGATTTTTCTGAACGGGGAAAATGTAACCGCCCGCATCCGCACGCCGGAGGTCACAGATATGGCCAGCCGCACGTCCACCTATGCGAAGGTGCGGGAAAAGATGGTTGATCTGCAGAGAAAGATTGCCGCGGAGAACAACGTGGTCATGGACGGAAGGGACATCGGAACGGTGGTGCTCCCTGATGCCGGCGTAAAGATCTTCCTGACAGCCTCCACCGAAGTGCGCGCGAAGCGCCGTTATCTGCAGATGCTGGAAGCAGGGCAGGATGCGGATCTGGAGGAAATCCGGAAAGACATGGAAGAGCGGGACTACCGGGACAGCCACAGAGAGAATTCGCCCCTGAAGCAGGCGGAGGATGCGGTCTATCTGGACACCTCCGACATGACGATGGCGGAAGTCATCGCGTTCATCCGGAAGCTGGCGGAGGAAAAGGCGTGATGGGGAAAACACGGGAAGAAAAGCTGGCGGACCTTATGGCCCGCGGGGAGGCGGATATCTCGGATGACGGGAGAATCCGCGTCATCGTCGCAAAAACCGCCGGATTCTGCTTTGGCGTAAAGCGGGCGATGGACATCGTGGAAGAGCATCTTATACGCGATGTCCGGCCAATCTATACCTACGGGCCCATCATTCACAACGAAGAGGTGGTGAAGGACCTGGAGGAACGGGGGGTACGTGTTCTTTCCTCCGAGGAGGAGCTCGCAGAGGTCCGGAAGGGAACCGTGATTCTCCGGTCCCACGGGGTGCCGAAGCGGATTTACGATCTTCTGGAAAAAAACGGGGTTCACTATGTGGATGTGACCTGCCCATTTGTCAGTAAAATTCACAGAATTGTGCAGCAGCAGAATGCGGAAGGCAGAAGAGTCCTGATTGTCGGAAATGCGGAACATCCGGAGGTGGAAGGCATCTGCGGGTGGGCGGATGAGCGTACACGGGTGATGAACTCCATCGAGGATTTCGATTCTTTTGCCCTGGACAGAAAAGAAAAGCTGGCTGTAGTCGCACAGACTACATTTAACCTGAATAAATTTAAAGAATTAGTTGAAAAAATCATGGAAAAGGGGTATGATATTACTGTTTTAAACACAATATGTAATGCAACGCAGGAGCGACAGGCGGAGGCAGGGCAGATTGCTGAAGCTGTTGACGCCATGATAGTTATCGGCGGCAAGAGCAGTTCCAACACACGCAAACTGTATGACATTTGCCAACAGGAATGTAATAACACTTATTACATTCAGACACTTAAGGATTTGAAACCTGACACGACAATAACTGTGCGCAACGTAGGTATTACAGCCGGGGCATCCACCCCGAAATCAATTATTGAGGAGGTTCATACGAATGTCAGAAGTAAGTTTTGAACAGCTGCTGGATGAGGTATCATTCAAGCCATTACGTACAGGAGAGGTTGTCACCGGTCGTGTTATTGACGTCAAGGCAGATGAGATTATTCTCAGCATTGATGGCAGCAAGTCCGAGGGTATTATCACCAAGAGTGAGTACTCCAACGATTCCAGCGTTGATCTTACAACAAAAGTTCAGGTAGGCGATGAGATGGAAGCCAAGGTCCTCAAAGTCAATGACGGCGAAGGCATGGCATCCCTTTCCTATAAGAGAGCAGCAGTTGACAAGGGTCTCAAGAGACTGAAGGAAGCTTTCGAGAACAAGGAAGTCCTGACCGAGAAGGTTACTCAGGTTGTGGAGAAAGGCCTTGTTGTTGAGGTTGAAGGCACCAGAGTCTTCATTCCGGCCAGCATGGTAAGCGATACCTATGAGAGAGATCTCTCCAAGTACGCAGGCCAGGAGATTGAATTCGTCGTAACCGAGTTCAACCCGAACGGCAGAAGAAGCAGAATCATCGGTGACCGCAAGCAGCTGCTTACCGCAAAGAAGGCAGAGCTGAAGGAAGCTCTGTTCTCCAGAATCGAAGTAGGCCAGACCGTGGAAGGTACTGTAAAGAACGTTACCGATTTCGGTGCATTCGTAGACCTGGGCGGCGCAGACGGTCTCCTTCACATCTCCGAGATGTCCTGGGGCAGAGTTGAGAATCCGAAGAAGATCTTCCGCAACGGCGATATCGTTAAGTGCCTTATCAAGGACATCAACGGCGAGAAGATTGCTCTGAGCCTTAAGTTCCCGGAGACCAATCCGTGGCTGAATGCCAGCGAGAAGTTCGCTGTCGGCACCGTGGTACAGGGAAGAGTTGCAAGAATGACAGACTTCGGCGCATTCATCGAGCTGGAGCCGGGCATCGATGCACTCCTTCATGTTTCCCAGATTTCCAGACAGCATGTTGACAAGCCGGCAGATGTTCTTCAGGTTGGACAGGACATCGAGGCAAGAGTTGTGGACTTCAACGAGGCAGACCACAAGATCAGCCTGAGCATGAAGGCTCTTGAGGCAGCTCCGGCCCGTCAGGACGAGGATGTTGCTGATGTCGACATCGAAGCAGTCGGCGCTGAAGAAGCAGCTAAGGAAGAAGAATAATTTGTAAATATAATCAGCACCAACGGAATCAGAGCAGAAACGGAAGGAAAAGCTTGCTTTCCGGAACGTTTCTGTTCTGATTCCGTTAGTGGACAAGGCGCGCAGCGCCTCTGTCCGCCAACAGCGAGGATTGCGCAGCAATCCGAGACTGTGTGCTGATTGCAGATACAGGGGGGCACCGTTTTGGTGCGCGAAAGAGCATCCGCCATTACGGCGGATGCTTTTTTCATGGGAATTGGGGAATTGCAGAGCTTATCTCCCTAG
>DMCD01000213.1 GCA_003445895.1 Lachnoclostridium sp.
CAGAATTCCCGCATCACCTGGCGGCAGATACCGCAGGGCGGACAGTAGTCTGTCACATGTCCGTCTTCTCCGCCGCAGATGGCGATGGCCGAGAATTCTTTTGCTCCCTCGCTTACGGCCTTCACAAAAGCAGTCCGCTCTGCACAGATTCCGGCCGGGTAAGAAGCATTTTCCACATTTACCCCCGTGAAGACCCTTCCGTCTTCCGCAAGCAGCGCCGCAGACACATGAAAATGCGAATAGGGCACGTAAGCTCTGTCAAGATTCTCCAGCGCCCGTTCTGCCAGCTCCTTTACCATATCCCGGTTCCGTTCCATGTCTTCCTCCTTATCGGACTTTCTGCGCTTCTTTTTCCTTCACAAGCTTTACCACCCGGCTTGTTCCCAGCCTGGATGCCCCGCATGCAAGGAATTTCTCCGCATCCTCCAGCGTACTGATGCCTCCCGCCGCCTTGATTCTTACCTCAGGCCCGACATATTCCCTAAACAGCTCCACGTCCTCAAAGGTTGCGCCGCCTCCGGCAAAGCCGGTGGAAGTCTTGATAAAATCTGCTCCGCAGTCAGTGACAATGCGGCACATCGCAATCTTCTCTTCTCTCGAAAGAAGACAGGTTTCCACGATCACCTTCAGGATCTTCCCGGCACAGGCACTGCGCACTTTTGCGATTTCTTCGGAAAGCTCCTTCGTTCTTTCGGCTTTCAGCCATCCGATGTTGATCACCATGTCGATCTCATCTGCACCGTCGGCTATCGCCTGCTCTGTCTCAAACACCTTGACTTCCGTCTTCTGGTATCCGTTGGGAAATCCAATCACCGTGCATATCGGCATTCTTCCCTTCGCGTAGTCCGCTGCCTCTTTTACGAAGGAAGGCGGAATACACACGGACGCCGTGCCGAAACGAACGGCATCATCGATAATCTCCTTCACTTCCTCCCAGACCGCATCCTGCCGGAGCAGGGTGTGATCACAGGCTGCAAGAATCTTTTTCAGGTCCATCCTCTCACCGCCTTATTCTTCCTCTCTCGTGAGGCCCACCAGTTCTGCCTCCAGGTACTCAGCCAGCGCCTCCGGGTTCAGAATTACCTGTTCGCCGCGCATCCCGGCACTCACCGCGATCCGGTCGAACAGAATCGCCGTCTCATCGATATAGGTGGGAAACTTTTTCTTCATTCCCACCGGGGAGCAGCCTCCGCGCATGTATCCCGTCAGCGGCAGCAGTTCCTTCACATGAATCATCTCAACCTTTTTATTGCCGGAGGCCTTCGCCACCTTTTTCAGGTCCAGCTCCTCATCTACGGGAATACAGCATACGATGTGTCCGGTCTTGTCCCCCGACAGCACCAGTGTCTTGAACATACTGTCATGGTCCATCCCCATCACATCCGCTGCGTGGGTTCCCGAAAGGTCATCCTCCGACCACTCATACTCTGCCGTATCAAATTCAATGCCCGCCGCTTCCAGCAGTCTCATTACGTTCGTCTTTGTCATCCTGCGACGTATCCTTTCTCTTCGGAATTTATTATTGACTTCTTTGAATTATACCATTATCATAACTATAATGCAAATGTATACCTGTGTCGCGAAGTATAACCACCCTGGGGTTTTCCGGTTATACCTGCGATAACCTGAAGGAGTAGTGAATGGAACAGCATCTGTCTCAGTATCGTGTTTTTTACGCCGTTGCCAAAACCGGTAATATCTCCCACGCCGCAAAAGAACTGTTTATCAGCCAGCCCGCCATAAGCAAGTCTATCAGCAAGCTGGAAGAAAACCTCGGCGTTACTCTGTTTAAACGCAGCTCCCGCGGCGTCACACTCACCATCGAAGGTCAGGTTCTGTTCAATCATGTCAGCCTGGCGTTCAATACTCTGGACCGCGGCGAGAATGAACTGCGCAGAATCAAGAACTTCAATATCGGACAGATCCGGTTCGGCGCCAGCAATATTCTCTGCAAGAACATCCTTCTCCCCTATCTGAAGGATTTCGTCCGGGAATGCCCCCATATCCGCATTCTCATCTCCAGCCAGGATACGGCCCACAGCATCACCATGCTGGAACAGCAGCAGATCGACATCGGCCTGGTAGCCGAGCCGAAAACCCGCAAAGGCCTGGTATTCCGTCCTCTGATGGATATCCATGACACCTTTGTGTGCACGCCGGGCTATCTGGAGAATCTCCGCATCCGCGAGGGCCAGGATGTCAACATCTTTGACAGCGGCATGATTCTCATGCTGGACCGCAAGAATATGTCCCGCATATACATCGACGGCTATCTCAGCGAACAGGGCATTGAGCCGAAGCAGATCATGGAGACCAACACCATGGACCTTCTGATCTCCTTCGCCCGCACCGGTCTCGGCATCGGCTGCGTCATCCGGGAATTCGTTCAGGAGGACCTGGACAACGGCACTCTCGTGGAGATTCCCATGAAAACACCGATTCCCTCCCGCGTGGTTGGATTTGCCTATAATCCTGCCGGTGAAACCCGCACCATGCAGCGCTTTATCGACTTTGTCAACAGCCTGCAGGCCTCCGGCCGCTGAGCGTAAATGCCGGCCGGATACCGGTTTTTCCTGTAATTCTGATCATGAAGTCCCGCACATTTTCCGCTGCATGCAGAGAATGTGCGGGACTTTTTCTGTACCCTGTTACTGTGCCTTTTCGAATCCGAACCCGTCGAAGGAAGCCTGCAGCTTGCTGACCAGCTTCTCTTCCGGAAGGGAAGCGATTCCGTCTTCGGTGCCGAGATTCTCGGAATCCAGCCAGATCAGTGAAAACTCTGCCTTCTCCAGATTTCCGAACACCGCATCCGCCGCAGCCTCATACTCTTCCTCGCTGATGCTGCTTCCTTCCGAATCCCAGAATTCTGCGGTGACATTGCCGGATGCATCCGCCGTCTCATGGCGTCCTGCAAGGTCCTGCACCATGATTTCTCCATCGTTCAGGGACAGCGCATAGAGTGTCTCATAGTTCTCTGCTGCGCCGTTCCTGGTATAATCCGGAGCGATATAGTATATGAGCTCGCTGTCCTCGTCAATATAGGCCGTCTGCCGGATAGATCCGAGGGCATCCGGTTCCGAATCTCCTTCTTCTTTTTCCCATTTCACCTCGGAAATGCCGTCTTTCTGCTCGTTCACTTCCCATATCCGCGTGGTCGTGAACATGCCCGTACCGCCCGCAGCAGATACGATAATTTCCAGCCTTCCGTTATGGTCCAGGTCGGCCGCCGCGCAGCCGGTCCAGAAGCCGGCATATTCCTCCGTATCCGGTGCCCATGTGCTTACTTCCCGGGCGAGCACTGCAATCTGCGCCTCCGCATCCTCCGGTGCCTCGGATAGTCTGGCGAAAATATCCTTGCTGACCTCTTCCATCTCCTCCGCGGTGGTTTCTTCCGCCGTCTCCGCAGTGGTTCCGGTGGTCTCCGGAGCCGGTTCTTTCTTTGCACATCCGGCGAGCAGAATCCCCAGACCTGCCGCTGCCATCACAACTCTTACAGCTTTTTTCATACTCTTCCTCCCTGTATGTCTGTTCCTGTCTCTCCGTACGGAAGGGGCAGTTCCCTGCCGTCCAGCAGGGTGCGGACCAGACTGTCATTTTCATCATACACCAGCTTCAGAGAGAAAAAGGGTCTCTCTTCCTCGAGGAGCGCAAGAAATATCCTGTCCCCCTCCCAGAGCCGGAGATTTTTCACTTCTCGTTTGTCCACCCAGCGGAGAACTCCTTCGCTGCACTCCGTCAGTTCTCCGGTAAAACCGTCTGCGGTAAACAGCGACATATATTCGCTTTCCCCGCGGGCGGAAATGAATGTCACCAGTCCGCGGAAGCGCCAGGACGTGAGCACCAGCCCCGTTTCCTCCTTAACCTCCCGCAGCACACATTCCTCCGGACTCTCATCCGCCTCGAATTTTCCTCCGACGCCGATCCATTTGCCCGCATTGATATCGTGTTCCTTCTTTACCCTGTGCAGCATCAGGTAGCAGCCGTTCTGTTCAATATAACACAGTGTACTCAGATACATATCCTTCTCCCCCGTATCAGAACGTAATCCCGGTCAGTTCGATCACAAGCCCCCAGAAGACGCCGGAAAGATAAAGAATCCCCATAAGGCTCAGATTGTCCCGCATATGCCGGTTCGTCCGGAACAGCACCAGCAGGCCTACGCCTGCACCGACCAGAAGTCCTGCCATCATCTGCCCTGCGCCCAGAAGTCCCCTGAGATAGAGCTCCGTGATCATCACAGAGGCCGCACAGTTGGGAATGAGCCCGATGATGCCGGCCAGAAACACGCCCAGAACGGGTTTTCCGGTAAGCAGTGTGCCCATGGCCTCTTCCCCTGCCAGCTCCACGGCAAAGCTGATGACAAAGGTGATGAGAAAAATAAAAAGAGTGATATGTGCCGTATGGGTCAGCGCCGGCTTCAGAATCCCGTCTTCCTCCTCCTCGCAGCCGCAGTGTTCCTGTTCGCACAGCTCATGGATTCTCAGGCCGAATCCTCTGCCCCGCAGAAGATGGAGGAGCACAAAGTCCAAAAAGAGGCCCGTCACGGCACCAATCATCATCTTGCAGGCCAGCACCCGGAATATGGTATCGGGGCTTACCGCCTTGGAAATAAAGATCGGCAGCATCTCATCCGAAGTGGAGAGAAATACGGCGAGGAGCGTCCCCGCCGTAATCACACCGCCCGAATACAGACTCGCCGCAGCAGCCGAAAATCCGCACTGCGGGAGAACGCCCGCAGCACCCCCGAAGATGGGCCCGAATCTTCCGACCCTTGCCAGCATTTCTGTCGTTTTATCACTTGTCTTGTCTTCGAGATACTCCATCACCAGATAAGTGATGAAAAGAAACGGTATCAGTTTCACGGTATCTACTGCAGCATCCATAAGTGCGTCAGCAAATACTTCTGTCATAAATCAGTCCCCCTGTTAGTGTTGTTCTGTCCCTGGATCCCGGCGAATTCCGTTCTGTCCATGAGCCGGCAGATCAGTTCACATTCCGGTCCTGCCAGTTCGACAAACCGCTGGAGTATCCGGCGGTAATACTTCATGCATCCGGCTCTGTCTGTTCCCGTCAGAATCACCAGAAAGTCTTTTGTACTGTACCGGGTGCAGACGAATTCCCTCGGAAGCGTCTCACGGAGCGCCTGTTTTAAGGTCTCGGAATGCTTAGTCCGGATAACCGTGTTTTCATCGCATTCCTCCCCGGTGACACGGCACAGCATAATATGCACCTGATTGTTCCGGGTCTCCATGTTTCTGCGCAGCGCTTCGTAAACATCGCCGAAACTGGAAAACGGACAGAAGCAGGCGCCGGCCTTCCCTTCGGACAGGAGCTGTCTCCGCTCCCTGTCCTGCCTGAGCAGGCTGTTCTGTCTTCTTCTCTCCTCTTCCGATTCCCACTGACATACCGCCGCTATTCCATCGTAGATATCAATGAGATTCTCCGGCACGGGAATCTCCAGTATATCTGCATAATACCGTACGGCGTCGTAATACTCCCGGTAGGCCTCCTCACAGTCCCCCCTGAGGGCCAGCGCCTCTATCATGCTGCTGCGCCAGCTGCTGTCCTGATAAAGGTCTACACAGGTCTTGTAAATCTCGTACATTGCATCATAGTTCCCGTGGGTCTTCTCATAATTTCCCAGGAAACGGACGCAGGCATCGAACCGCCGCCTCAGGCTGGCATTTTCCCGAAGCACCCAGTCCTCCGTCATAAATTCGGGAAGAAACTCCCCTTTGCACAGAGCAAAAGCCTCCCGCATGAGCCGGTACTTTTCCTCCTCATCACTGCAGGCTAAGCCCGCTTCTGTGCAGGCTGCAAACCTGTCCCTGTCCAGAGATACATGAATGCCCTGCTCCAGGTTTACCTGTCCCCTGTGGTTCTCAATCAGGCGGTTTCCCCGGATTCCGGCATGCTGCATCAGATGTCTGGCCTGGTACAGAAGATTGTTGAAACTGTTGTTCCGGTCTGAAAGAAGTTTCGTGCCGAATACTTCCTCGACCAGCTGTTTTCTTGAGATGCCCGTTTCTGCATTCAGAAAGATAATTGCAATGAGCTTCACGGCGTTGGCGGTGGGATTATTCCCAAAATCCAGCTCCTCACCGTCCATGAATACATGGAATCCGCCCAGCGTCTGAACGTAAAGCTCCGTCGTTCTTCTGTCGGGTCCTGACATAATTCACTCCAATCTGGTATTCATTTTTCTGGTTCCGTTCGGCTGATGTAGGCAGGTCAAATATTATGTTTTCTCAGTCAGATAGCTGTATTATGTTTCAATCGATACGATATACGCCGCTGTCTTATCCTTCTTCGGGAGTCCGGGCTTTGCCCGCACGCGGTGCATATACGAACAGAAGAATTCCCGCAAGAAATATAAACAGCGCGATAAACTGGGAGGTGGACAGTGCGCCCACGCTGCCGCGGATCTCGTCGCCCCGGAAAAACTCCATGACGAACCGGCCGGCCGAATACAGAATCAGGTAAAGTGCCGCGGTGCGGCCCGGCACCTTCATCTTATCCGACAGGGCGCAGAGAATGCCGCAGTGCAGAAAGTCAAGCAGGCTGTACACCGGCTGGGTCGGAAAAAGCTTCACACCATTCGGCGCAAAATCCGAGTGGGTAAAGGTCAGTGCGCAGGCTCCCTCCCAGGGCATGCCGTAACAGCATCCCGCCAGCAGGCAACCGATTCTTCCGAACCCCTGCGCAAGGGCAATCGAGGGCATGACCAGGTCAAAATACTGAAGGAAGGGAAATCCGTGTACCCGGCAGCAGAGCCATCCGGAAAAGATCCCGCCGATGATGCCGCCGTAGACGACGAACCCGGTGGCCAGCTCCCGGAACAGCATTGCGGGGTCGCGCATGATTTCGCCCGCCATGGTGATAAGGTACAGCACCTTCGCACCCAGGAGGCCGCCCAGGGCCGCCCATATGGTGATGGTAAATACAGCGTCCGGAGAAAGCCCCCGGGCAACTGCCCTTTTTTCTGTCAGCTGCCAGGCGGCGATAATACCGATTCCGATCATCAGGCCATAGCCGTGGATGGTAAAGCCGCCTATTGTCAGCAGATCATTGTACATAATACTTACTCCATGAACAGCAAACTGCCGCCCTGCGTCATTATGCAGAAATAGCGGCAGCTGCACGTCTCATTATGCTTCGTCGATAGCTTTGCCGATATCGTGCCGCATGTACTTATTGGCGAAATCAACCCATTCTGTCGCCTCATACGCATTGGCACGGGCACTCTTCAGCGTATCCCCCAGGGCAGTCACGCCAAGTACGCGTCCGCCGTTTGTAACGACTCTGCCCTCACTGTCAAACTTTGTTCCGGAATGGAATACATAGTATCCCTCGCGTCCCCTGAACTTCTCCAGGCCGGTAATCGGAAAGCCCTTCTCGTACTTCACCGGGTATCCGTCAGAGGCGAGGATCACGCAGACACAGGCCTCATCGGCAAATTCCAGTTCAATTGTGTCAAGTTTCTGGTCGATGCATGCTTCCATGACATCGATGATATCATTCTTCATGCGGGGAAGTACCACCTGGGCTTCCGGATCACCGAAGCGGGCGTTGTACTCCAGCACCTTCGGTCCGTCTTCCGTCAGCATCAGGCCGAAGAAGATGACGCCGGTAAAAGGTCTGCCCTCCGCAGCCATCGCGTCAACCGTGGCCTGATAGATATACTTCCGGCAGAACTCGTCCACTTCCGGCGTATAGAAGGGGCTGGGGGAGAAATTCCCCATGCCGCCGGTGTTCAGGCCCTGATCGCCGTCCTTTGCCCGCTTGTGGTCCTGGGCGGAGCTCATGATGCGGATGGTTTTGCCGTCCACAAAACTCAGGACGGAGACCTCCCGTCCGGTCATAAACTCTTCCACCACCATCTGATTTCCCGCATCGCCGAACTTCCGGTCCATCATGATCTCACGGACGCCGGCCTTCGCCTCTTCCAGAGTCTGGCAGATCAGAACGCCCTTGCCGAGCGCCAGTCCGGACGCTTTCAGCACGATGGGCATCTTCGCCGTCTCCAGATACTCCAGCGCCTTTTCCGGGTCCTCAAAGGTCTCATAGGCCGCTGTCGGAATATGGTACTTTTTCATCAGGTCCTTGGAAAATGCCTTCGAACCCTCCAGAATGGCCGCATTCTTCCGTGGTCCGAACACCCGGAGTCCCCGGGCCTCAAATACATCGACAATACCGCCCACCAGCGGGTCATCCATCCCCACGATGGTCAGATCAATCTTCTGTTCCTCTGCAAAATCCGCCAGTTTTTCAAATTCCATTGCTCCGATGGGAACGCATTCCGCCACCTCGGCAATGCCGGCATTGCCCGGCGCGCAGTATAACTTCTCCACACGGGGACTTTCCGACGCCTTCCAGGCAATCGCATGCTCTCTTCCGCCGCCGCCCACAATCAGTACTCTCATAGGATAACCTCTTTCTTTTCCGGTGCTGTCATCACGCGTGCCCGTCTGCAATCATATCAATCGCCTGCGGAAGCAGAATCCACTCTGCCTCCTCCATTACCCGCCGCTGCAGGACTTCCGGCGTATCTCCCGGCTTAACCTCCACCGCCTTCTGCAGAAGAATCGGACCGGTGTCCGTGCCTTCATCCACATAGTGAACGGTTGCTCCCGTGACCTTAACCCCTCTCTCCAGTGCTTTCTCATGCACCTTCAGTCCGTAGAATCCCACACCGCAGAAGGATGGGATGAGGGAGGGATGGATATTGATAATCCGGTTCCGGTAATCGGCAATCATCTGTGCCGGAATCTTCACAAGAAAGCCGGCCAGAACAACAAGGTCCGGATGATACCGGTGAACTTCTGCGAGGAGCGCCGCATTGAACTCTTCTCTTGACGCAAAGTCCTTCGGCGAGACCACACTGGCCTCTATGCCGTGCTGCTTTGCCCGCTCCAGGGCATAGGCCCCCGGGTTGTTGCTGATAACACCCGCTATCTCCGTATTCCGGATTTTCCCGTTCTCAACGCCGTCGATGATTGCCTGGAGGTTGGTCCCGCCTCCGGAGACCATCACAAGAATTCTCAGCATAAGGTAACTCCCTTATCTCCTTCTTCAATGGCACCAATCACATAGGGGGTATCTCCGGCTGTGCGGATCGCCTCCATGGCTTTTTCTGCATCTTCCGGATTCACCGCAAGCACCATGCCGATACCCATATTGAAGGTATTGTACATGATCTTCTCCTCGATCTCGCCCTTCTTCTGCATAAGGCCAAAGATCGGCGGCACCGGATAGCTGTCCTTCCGGATCACCGCACGGGTACCCTCCCGGAGCATGCGCGGCACATTCTCATAGAATCCGCCGCCGGTGATATGGCTGCAGGCCTTTATGGCAACGCCTGCCTGCTTTACGGCCTTCAGGGCCTTTACATAGATACGGGTCGGCGCAATCAGGACATCGCCCAGAGTTCCGCCCAGCTCATCGTAATATGCAGCAAGACCCTCTTTGGTCATCTCCTTCTCAAAAACCTTCCGCACCAGAGAAAAGCCGTTGCTGTGAACACCGGATGATGCCATGCCGATCAGCACGTCGCCTGCTGCCAGCTTCTCGCCGGTGATCAGGTCTTTTCTGTCAACCACGCCTACGGAAAAACCGGCCAGGTCGTACTCATCCACGGGGTAGAATCCCGGCATCTCCGCCGTCTCGCCGCCGATGAGCGCAGACTCGGACTGGAGACAGCCCTCCGCTACACCCTTTACGATCTCCGCAATCTTTTCCGGATAATTCTTGCCACAGGCAATGTAATCCAGGAAAAACAGGGGTTCGCCGCCCGCGCATGCCACATCATTGACACACATGGCAACGCAGTCGATACCGATGGTATCGTGACGGTCCATGATCATCGCCAGTTTCAGCTTGGTTCCTACGCCGTCGGTACCGGACAGAAGAACCGGATCCTCCATATCCTTGAAGGCCCTGGCACTGAATGCACCGGAAAATCCTCCGATACCTCCCAGAACCTCCGGACGATTGGTCGCCTGCACAAACTTCTTCATCAGTTCGACGGACTTGTATCCCGCCTCAATATCTACTCCGGCTTTCTTGTAATCCATTCTGTCCTCCGTTGCAAATGCAATTTACAATAGCAGGCATCTTACTTTAAGAATGCCTTATATCCTTCCTTCTGAAGCTTCTTGTCCTTCTTCTCCACACCGGCCTTCATCTCTTCGGAATAC
>DMCD01000056.1 GCA_003445895.1 Lachnoclostridium sp.
GCCCGGCCCATGGCAAGCATCTGCTGCTCGCCGCCGGACAGCGTTCCCGCCGTCTGGTTCCGCCGCTCCTTCAGCCGTGGGAACCTCTCATATACCCTCTCCAGCGTTTCCTCAATCTCCGCCTTATCCTTCCGGGTAAATGCTCCCATCGACAGATTCTGATAAACCGTCAGCTGGGAAAATACGCGCCGCCCCTCCGGTACCTGGGCCATGCCCATGGAAACCAGCTTGTAGGCCGGAATATGGGTAATATCGGTTCCGTCCAGGACAATCTTTCCCGTCTTGGCTCGGATGAGTCCCGAGATCGTGTGCAGCGTGGTGGTCTTTCCCGCGCCGTTGGCGCCGATCAGGGCGATAATATCTCCCTGCTCTACCTCGAAGGATACATTTTTCAGTGCCTGAATCACGCCGTAATAAACATTCAGGTCCTGTACTTCCAGCAGTGCCATGCTATCCTCCTACTCTCCTAAATATGCCACAATAACGTCGTGATTGTTGAGTACTTCCGCGGTCGGGCCTTCTGCCAGAACATGGCCGAAATTCAGCACCGTCAGCCGCTCGCAGATACCGGAAACCAGCTTCATGTCGTGTTCGATGAGAAGGATGGTCATGTCAAAATGATCTCTGACAAAGCGGATGGTATCCATCAGCTCCGCCGTCTCATTGGGGTTCATGCCGGCCGCCGGCTCGTCAAGCAAAAGAAGCTTCGGCTCTGTGGCGATGGCGCGGGCAATCTCCAGCTTGCGCTGTTTTCCGTAAGGCAGATTGGAAGCCTTGTAGTCAAACTCCCCGTCCAGGTCAAAGACCTTCAGGATCTCCATGGCCTTCTCGTCCATGGCCTTCTCCTGCTTTCTATAGGAGGGCAGGCGCAGAATGCCGCTGAAGGTGGAGTATGGATAATGGTTATGAAGGCCGGCTTTGACATTGTCCAGAACAGAAAGCTCCTTGAACAGGCGGATGTTCTGGAAGGTTCTTGCAATCCCGGCCCGGTTGATGTCAATGGTGCTCTTTCCCGTAATGTCGGTATCATCCAGCATGATCTTTCCGGAATCCGGCTTGTACACGCCGGTCAGAAGGTTGAATATGGTTGTCTTTCCGGCGCCGTTGGGGCCGATCAGACCGTAGAGCTGTCCTTTCTCGATGGTGACGCTGAAATCATCTACCGCTTTCAGGCCGCCGAAGGAAATGCTCAGATTTTTCACAGTAAGCATAGCCATATTAATTCGCCTCCTTCGCTGCACGTTTTCCGAAGCGCTCCATCAGCTGTTCGCGCAGGGCAATCGCCTTCGGTGCGGAGGTCACAATCATCATCACGATCAGGACGATGGCGTAGATCAGCATCCGGTAATTGCTCAGTCCCCGGAGAAGCTCCGGCAGAAGGGTCAGAACCACGGCCGCAATGATGGATCCGCGGATGTTGCCGATGCCGCCCAGGACGACGAATACCAGAATGGTAATGGACATATTGTAGCCGAAGCTCTTGGGCGTCGCCGCAAGGCTGGCCAGGTTATGGGCATACAGCACGCCGGCCACGCCTGCCAGTGAGGCGGAAAGGGAAAATGCCAGGAGCTTGTACTTTGTGATATTGATGCCGATGGATTCCGCCGCGATCCGGTTGTCACGGATGGCCATGACCGCCCGTCCGGTTCTGGAATTCATGAGGTTCAGGACAATAATCAGCGTGATGAGCACCAGCACGATGCCGATGGTGAAAGTGGAAAGCTTCGGGGTACCCGTAATGCCCTGGGCGCCCTTGATGATGATCTTTCCGTCCGCAGCCAGGCCCAGGGAGGAGGTATCCTTCATGGAAACATGGATTCCTGCGCCGTCTACGCCGACAAACATGGAGTTAATGATATTCTTGATAATCTCGCCGAAGGCCAGGGTGACGATCGCCAGATAGTCTCCCTTCAGGCGGAGAACCGGGATGCCGATGAGGAATCCGAACAGTGCGGCAACCGCTGCGCCGATGAGGATGGCGAATACGAAACGCACCATGGTATTCGGAATGGCATCTGCCATAAGGTTCGTGAAGAAGGCACCGGAAAAGGCGCCGACGCACATGAATCCGGCATGGCCCAGGCTCAGCTCGCCCAGAATGCCTACCGTCAGGTTCAGGGAAACCGCCAGAATCACATAGGTGCAGATGGGAACCAGAATTCCCTTCATCAGGCTGTTGATATTGCCTGTGGCGATCAGCGCCTGGATCACGGCATAGCAGACAACGACCATACCGATGGTGATCATGTTCTGCACAAAGGTCTTGTTTTTGTAGGATTTCAGTCTGTCCATAGAAGCCCCCTTATACCTTCTCACTGAGCTTTCTTCCGAGAAGTCCGGTCGGACGCACCAGAAGAACGATAATCAGAACCGAAAACACGATGGCATCCGAAAGCTGTGAAGAAATATAGGCCTTCGCAAGATTCTCGATAACGCCCAGGAGAATGCCGCCCAGCATGGCACCGGGAATCGAGCCGATACCGCCGAATACTGCCGCCACAAAGGCCTTGATGCCCGGCATGGAGCCGGTATAGGGCGTAAGCGACGGATATGCGGAGCAGAGAAGCACGCCGGCGATGGCTGCCAGGAAGGAACCGATGGCAAATGTCAGCGCGATGGTCTTGTTGACATCAATGCCCATCAGCGTCGCTGCGCCCTGGTCCTCGGAAACAGCCTGCATGGCCTGCCCCATCCTGGTTTTATTGACAAAGGTTGTGAGGACAGCCATGATGACGATAGACGAAAGGATGGTCACGATGGTGACGCCGGAAATGGACAGCTGGCCATCCGCCAGCTTCAGTGCGGGAAGATTCACAACGGAGGTGAACTGTCTCGCGTTGGATCCGAAAATCAGAAGCGCCAGGTTCTGGAGAAGATAGCTGACGCCGATTGCCGTGATCAGTACGGAAAGGGAGGGCGCACCGCGGAGCGGCCGGTAAGCCACTCTCTCGATGGTCACTCCGAGCACCGTGCATACCACAATTGCCGCGAGTATACCGGCGATGGAGGGACCTCCCATGGTACTCACGACGGTAAATGCAGCAAAGGCTCCTACCATGATAATATCGCCGTGGGCGAAATTCAGCATCTTTGCGATGCCGTACACCATAGTGTATCCCAGAGCTATTATGGCATATACGCTGCCAAGACTGATGCCGTTAATCAGATAGGACAGAAAACTCATATCTGACTCCTTTCCAAATGTTCAGAACTGCTTTTGCGTAAAGCCGAGGGGGCTGTTCTGCAACAACCCCCTCGGGCAAATCACATCACTTATGCTGTTTTTGGTGCGGGCCGTATGCAGATTAGTCCTGCATTACATATGCACCGTTCTCGATCTTAACAGCCTTCGGAGCCTTGTTCGGCTCGCCGTCAGCTGTCCAGGTCATGCCGCTGCCGGTCAGACCGTCGATGCTGATCTTGGTCATGGAAACCTTCATGGCATCGCAGATGGTGGAAGCATCGGACTCCGGTGTAAGATTTGCGTCCTCGAGAGCTGCCTTGATGGCATACATGCCGTCATAGCAGTCAGCGCCGAACTGAAGCGGGTCAATGCTGTATGCTGCGCGGTAAGCCTCAACATAAGCCTTGCTGCCTTCCTCGTCGATGGAGAACGGGGTCAGAAGCATCAGACCCTCTGCCAGAGAGGTGTCAAAGTTCTCAACGGAAAGGATACCGTCCATACCGTCGCATCCGAAGAAGATCGGAGCAAATTCCTTATCGGAAGCCTGCTTCAGGATAACGGAAGCCTCCTGATAGTAGATGGGCAGGAATACCAGCTCAGCGCCGGCCTCTTTTGCCTTGTCCAGCTGTACTGAGAAGTCTGTGTTGGTATCAGCAGTGAAAGCCTCGCTGGAAACGATTTCCAGACCCTGGTTTGCCGCCTCTTCCACGAAGGAAGCACGGATACCGTCAGAATACTCGGAGGAGCTGTCGTAGATGATGCCGATCTTGGTGGCCAGCTTGTGCTCGCCGATATACTGTGCGGACTTTGCACCCTGTGCCGGGTCAGCGAAGCATACGCGGAAAGCGTTGTCGCCGGAGATGCACTCTACGGCAGAACCGGACGGGGTCAGAAGGAACATATTGTCAGCCTGTGCTTCGGCCTCAACAGCGATGCAGGGCTTGGAAGTTACGGTACCCATAAGAAGCTGCATGCCCCAGTCCTTCAGGGTGTTGTATGCATTTACGGATTTCTCCGGGTCATGCTCGTCATCCTGGAACTGAATCTCTACCGGATATCCGTTGATACCGCCGGCTTCATTGATTTCCTTGGCTGCAAGCTCGAAGGAATTCTTAACGGATTCACCGTAAGCTGCTGCCGGTCCGGTGATGGGTCCGATACCGCCGATCTTCCATGCAAGTCCGTCTGCTGCCGGAGCCTCAGCTGCTTCAGCTGCTTCGCCGCCTTCTGCTGCTTCTGCCGGAGCTTCAGCTGCTGCGGTTGTCTCTGCCGGTGCGCTGCCGCCGCAGGCGGTAAGAGATGCTGCCATGAGCGCTGCCATCGCCAGGCCAAATAACTGTTTTTTCATTTTAATCTCCTCCTCTTTCATTATAGCAAGGTTCATCAGATATACACAGATGTTATAACTGATGTTGTTGACAATTATACTTTTCTCACCGGAAGGTGTCAATTCATAATTCATGAATTGAAAATTTTTAATGATACCGATGAAAGAAATCAACTGTTTTCAGCGATTATGCATTACCTGCAATCATAGATGCATAATTTGTAATTATATTACCCCTGCCATTCGTCATCGGCGGACTCGGAGCTGCGGCCGCGGAGCATAAGTTCCCGCACTGCCTCTCCTGCATTTTTATTCTCAAAGAGAATCCGGTTCACCTGTTCCACAATGGGCATCTCGCACTGGTACTTCCGGGCAAGCTTCAGTCCGGCTCTCGCCGCATAGACGCCTTCCACCACCATGCGGACCTCGGTCATAGCCTCCTTCATGGTCTTTCCCTGTCCGATGAGAATGCCTGCCCGGCGGTTTCTGCTGTGCATGCTGGCGCAGGTGACAATCAGGTCTCCCGTACCGGAAAGGCCGCTGACCGTTTCCCTCTTTCCGCCCATTTTTACGGCCAGCCGGGTGATCTCGGCGATACCGCGGGTAATCAGCGCTGCCTTGGCGTTGTCCCCGTAATTTAAACCGTCCGCCATACCTGCGGCCAGGGCAATCACGTTCTTCAGCGCTCCTCCGATTTCCACGCCCAGAAGGTCTGCGCTGGTATAGACCCGGAACACCGGGCTCATAAAGACGGACTGTACATATTCTGCCGTTTTTTTCCGCTCCGCCGCGACGACGCAGGTGGTGGGCAGTCCCCGGCTTACCTCCTCCGCATGGCTCGGGCCGGACAGCGCGCAGACCTCCGCATTCGGGAGTTCCTGGGCAATCACGCCGGTCATGGTAAGAAGGGATTCCTCTTCGATTCCCTTGGCTGCACTCACAATTACCTGTCCGTAGCGCACAAAGGGCGCAATCCGCTCCGCCGTCTGCCGGATATAAACCGAGGGAACAGCCAGCACCAGCAGGTCCTTCTCCCCGCAGGCGGCTTTCAGACTGTCGGTCACCTTAATTCCGGAATCCAGAGTCACACCCGGCAGGTTCTTCTGACATCTTGTCCGTTTCAGTTCCTCCACATCCCTGCCCGATGCGGAGCACAGTGTGACATCATGACCGGAATTGTTCAGCAGAACGGCAATCGCGGTTCCCCACGTTCCGGTTCCGATAATACCAATTGCTGCCATATCTCTCACCTGCCTTTACTTTTTGCTGAAACTGATCTTATTCTCCGTTCCGGAAAGGAGACGGCCGATATTTGCATGATGCCGCTGAATGGCCAGTCCCGTGAGGAACAGGGTGATGGCATACACCTCCGGGCAGTTTCCCGGAAGCACGTTATAATACCCCTTCCAGCAGAAATAAATATTCATCACGCCGAAGGCGATGGAAACGAGAATCGATCCCAGGGATACAAAGCGTGTCAGATAGACTACCGCGACAAATATCAGAAGACAGACCGCGGTGATCCGAAGGTCCATGGCTGTGAGAATACCCGCCATGGAGGCGATTCCCTTGCCTCCCTTGAAATTCATATAAAACGGGAAGTCATGACCGAGCGTCACGCCCAGACCTGCATACATGGCGTAGAGGTCCCCGTTGCCGGTACCTCCGAACAGCTTCCTGGCGATGAACATGGCAACGACCGCCTTGAAAAAGTCTCCCAGAAACACAATCAGCGCGGACTTTACGCCGAACACGCGGAGAATGTTCGTGGATCCTGCATTGCCGCTCCCGTGCTGGCGAATATCCGTATTCTTTACGAATTTCCCGTAGAGATAGCCCGACTGCAGAAGGCCGAACACATATCCGATAAGAAGACTGATGACCCGTTCCATAACATTCCCTCCTTTGAAACCGGCAGCTACTGCTTATCCTTCTTTTCTCTTATGATAAACTTCAGCGATGTTCCGGAGAAGCCGAAGGCATCGCGGATTTTATTCTCAATATACCTGGTATAGGAGAAATGCATCAGCTTTTTATCATTTACAAAGATGACAAAAGTCGGCGGTTTCACACCTATCTGGGTCATGTAATACAGCTTCAGTCTCCGGCCCTTGTCGGACGGCGGCTGATTCATCGCCACCGCATCGGCCAGAATCTCATTGAGAACACCGGTGGAGACCCGGAGAGACTGGCTCTGGCGGACCAGGTCAATGGTCTCAAAGAGCTTGCCCAGTCGGAGACCGGTCTTTGCGGAGATGAACAGATACTCCGCATAGGGCATGAAGGAAAGGACCGAGCGGATCTTATCCCGGTATTCATAGATGGTCTTGTCATCCTTCTCGATGGCATCCCACTTGTTGACCACCACCACGATGCCCTTGCCCCGCTCATGGGCAATGCCCGCAATCTTGGCGTCCTGTTCGGTGACGCCCTCCACCGCGTCAATCATGACAACGACGATGTCGGCCCGCTCTACGGCGCTTACCGTGCGGATGATGGAAAACCGTTCGATCTCTTCGGTGATCTTGTTCTTCCGGCGAAGGCCGGCCGTATCGATAAAGACATATTCCGTGCCTTCGTGCTCCACCGGCGTATCCACCGCATCTCTTGTGGTGCCCGCGATATCGGACACGATCAGGCGGTTTTCTCCGAGGAGTTTATTAATAAGGGAAGACTTTC
>DMCD01000170.1:0-203 GCA_003445895.1 Lachnoclostridium sp.
TTCCAGGTCATTCTCTGGATCGGGGTGGGAACGTCAAGTCCCAGCACTTCCTTGAACAGTGTCTTCAGATACCGCTCGTTGACGTCGATAACGTCATCCACATCGACGAAGGAGAGCTCCATGTCGATCTGGGTAAACTCCGGCTGACGGTCCGCTCTTAAGTCTTCATCTCTGTAGCAGCGGGCCAGCTGGAAATAGCGGTC
>DMCD01000170.1:392-7355 GCA_003445895.1 Lachnoclostridium sp.
GGAGTCTCCACCTCCAGGAAGCCGTTCTCCGCAAAGAACTGTCTGGTCACCTGGGCAATCTTGGAGCGGATCATCAGATTTCTCTGCAGATCCGGTCTGCGCAGGTCAAGATAGCGGTACTTGAACCGCAGGTCTTCCTTGGTCTTGGAATTCTCCTCAATCGGGAAGGGCGGCACTTCGGATTCCGCGAGGATCCGGAGGCTCTTTGCGCGCACCTCAATCTTACCGGTTTTCAGTTTCTCGTTGACGGCGCCGGAGCGGGCTTCCACCCGTCCTTCCACCGCGATGACAAACTCCGCGCGAAGCTTTGCAGCCTTCTCGAAATACTCTGCGCCGCAGTCTGTCTCCTCAAAAATGATCTGAAGAATTCCGGAACGGTCTCTCAGATCCGTGAATATGATTCCGCCTTTGTTTCTGCTCTTCTGCACCCATCCCATGACGGTGACATTTTCCCCGATATTCGCCTCCGAAAGCTCGGTACAGCGATGGGAACGGTGCAGTCCGGCCATTGATTCTGCCATATTGCTGTGCTCCTGTTTTTAATTCTTTTTCTCTGCCCCCGCAGGGGTCAGCTTTTTATTCGCGGCCTGCGTAGAATTCAACAAACTCTTCCACGCCGGTTGCTGCAAGCTGCTCCTTCTGGAACTTCTTGTTCTTCTGCATCATGGCCACTGCCACGCATACGCCCTCATTGCGCTCCGCCTCAGCCTTCTTGAGCATGGCGCGGAACTCTGCCGGGGTCAGGCCCTTCTCATAGAGATATGCCTTCTTTCCTACCTTGCGCGGTACCTTGAAGCCTGCTTCCATCAGAATGGTGATGATGCGCTCGAAGCCGATGGACATGCCGCAGGCCGGGGTATCCTGACCTGTGAACTTGCCGACCAGCTTGTCGTAGCGGCCGCCGCCGGCAACCGATCCGCCGAATCCCTCCAGGGAGATCTCGAAGATGGTTCCGGTATAGTATCCCATGCCTCTGACCAGAGTCGGGTCAAACTCCAGATCAAAGTTGATGGTGGAAACTTCCTGAATGGCCTCCATGATCTCCGCCAGGTTCTCTGCCTTCTTCGGATCCATCACGGAAGAAATCTTCTCGCCCAGTGCGCGGACATCATCCGGTCCCTTGCCCAGGGTCTGCAGCAGCTCGCAGTAGCGGTTGGTGGCATCCTTGTCATAACCGTACTCGATAAGCTCCGCTCTCACGCCCTCAAGACCGATCTTGTCCATCTTGTCCAGGGTAATGAAAACGTCCAGCGCCTTGTCCTCCGGGAATCCGGAGAAATCGGTCATGCCCTTCAGGATGGCACGGTCATTCATGCGGACGGTCAGCTTGTTGTCCGGCATAATCCGACGGATGGCCTTGCTGATGGCGAGAATGGTCTCGATCTCGGTCTGGTTGGTCGGATCGCCGAGAACATCGATATCGCACTGTACGAACTGTCTGAAACGTCCCTTCTGCGGACGGTCTGCGCGCCATACCGGACCGGTCTGCAGCGCCTTGAACGGGGTCAGCAGGTTGGCCTGGTTATTGGAATAATATCTGCACAGCGGAACAGTCAGATCGTAGCGAAGACCGGAATCCACCAGTTCATCCAGATCGCCGCTCTCAAATGCAGCGCCCAGCTTGTCGCCTCTCTTCAGAATCTTGAAGATCAGTTTCTCGTTGTCGCCGCCCTGTTTGCTGGTCAGGTTCTCAATATGCTCCACGCAGGGGGTCTCGATGGTATTATATCCATACTCACGGTAGGTTTCCTTGATAATATTCATGACGTAGTCACGAATCTCCATCTCCGCCGGCAGTACGTCCTTCATTCCGGTGGTCGGTTTCTTGTTCATCGCCATAATAAGTCCTCCTTCGGCATAATTATACCATGTCATTATATTAAGCAGTTCTCGGTGTTTTTTCAAGTTATTTTGGAATTTCTCGCCGATTCCCTCCCGGGGGCCCCGCGCAGGGCCTGCTCTAGGTCAGGATCATCATCAGCACCGGCATGGTGACGAAGATTCCCAGCATGGAAAGGAGGGACCCGGAGGCGGCGTATTCCTCGTCGGCGCCGTAGGCTCCGGCCATAACCGTAATCTGGGTCACCACCGGCAGGGCTGCTTCCACGATAAATACATTGCGGCAGAGCCCGTCAATTCCCGCGAGATAACACATTGCCGCACAGACAGCCGGGGCGGCGATGAGGCGGATAAACAGCATGGCGGGAATTCCCCGCTCCAGCCGGATGTTCTTAAGACCGATTTCCCAGACGACAAAGCCGCAGTACATCAGGGCAAGCGGCGTCACGCAGCCGCTCATGTATCTGGCAAAGCTCATGAAAAGCTGGGGCGGGCGCACATCCAGAAACAGCATGGACATGGCCGCGATGACGCCCAGGATTGGCGGTTTCGTGATAAGATCCTTTATCCAGCCCGCGGCAGAATGGGCCGCCGGGGCTGCCGTTCCCGCCCGCTCGATGAGAAGAACCGCCACCGTCTGGGTAAAGACGGTGCTTCCCATATAGTACATCATCACGTAGGGCACCGAGACTTCCCCGAAAAGCTGGGTAGACATGGGCAGGCCGATGAACATGGTATTGGAGATAAATGCCATCGCCACAAATACGCCGAACTGCCGCTTCGGAAGCTGCATGGCCCGGGCCGCCGCCATACTTATCGCAAGGCAGAGAAGAATCGTGACCACCGGCACCACCACCATGCTTCCCATCCGGGAAATATCACTCTTATCCAGGTTGTTCAGCACGCCGGTGATACAGTTTAAGGGGACGGCCACATTGACCACAAACCGGCTGATGAACTTCTTCTCCGAGCCGGTCATCCAGCCGATGTGTCCCATCAGATATCCCACCGCCATCATGGAAAATATCAGGAAGACGGCGGATACCGCGTTTATAAATTCAGACATGTTATTGGTTTCCTTATACTACATAGAACAGGACACTCCGTCCGGCGAAGTGCCCTGTCAATCATATTCAGAATACAAGTGTTTCCGTCTTCGGCAGAAGTCTCTCCAGATACTTTTTGCCGTTCTCGATGACGGCGCGGCCCTCTTCGGTGTTCAGGCCGTTTCTGCGGATGGTTCTGCGGACGTTGCGGGTGTAGCCGATGATCTGCGCTTTCTCCTCCACTTCCTTAAGGCGATCCGGATCCTCGGTGCCGAGATACAGCATCAGGCTCTTTTTCCACAGCTCGCAGGCGGTCTCATAGGGGATGCCCAGGAAGTTCATGCAGTTCTGGTGATCCAGCTCGCTGTAGCCGCAGTAGGCATTGTACATGCTGGCCAGCTCAAAGACCGGATGGCCGTAGCTTAAGGTATCCATGTCAATCAGGAGTACCTCGTCGTTCTGCAGCATGACGTTCTTCAAGTGATAATCGCCGTGCATCATGTGATAGTCCTCCGGCACGGCCTCCACCAGGCTGCGGAGCTTCTGATACAGCTCCGGTGCCAGGTAGTCCTTCATGAAGTCCGCCCATCCCAGGGCGACATCCTTCATGTCGGGCATGCTGTCCGGCTTCACGACAGTGCTGTGGATCTGCTTCAGGAGATCAATGCTCATCTTTGCAATCTCATCCACGGTCTTTTCTCCGCTGATCAGAAGCTGCGCAAAGCTCTTGGCGTTCAGCAGCTCAAAGACGGAGCCGTAGCCGTTTCCCACGCGGACCACATCGTAGGGAATGGCCGTGGGGATGCCGAGTACAAAGGCAGTTCTCGCCAGCTCCCGCTCTCTCTGGATTTCCGGAAGAGCGTCGGGATTGAAATACTCCTTTACGATGGTATCCGGGTCAATGCGGTACACTCTGCCGTTGGCGCCCTGCCCGATGACCTCACAGCCTTCCACAGAAACTCTGCGGTACCCCTTCCGGATGGTAATCATCTCCGTAAATCCCGTCATGTCGAATACTTCGTAGACCTCCGGACGGACATTGACAACCTCCATCTTCGGGAATTTCTTGCGAAGCCGGAGCAGCACCCGGAGTCCCGCGCTGGAGATATACTCCAGGCCTTCCGCATCGATCAGGATGTTCTGACAGCTGTTCTGTGCGATGATATCGTTGATTTCCTTCTCCGTCTGCTCCGCATTGTTGGAATCGATATGTCCTTCCAGGAAAAGCTGCAGCGTATCATCCATCATTTCATATTTCATAGCGCATCACCTCATCTGTATTCTCTGATTCCGGAAGGGATTATCTCTTCACGGAAGTATCTTTTTTCTTGATCGTAAGGATGTTCTTTCCGTCTTTTCTTCTGTACTTCATCCCGTTCATGGTTTTTTTGACGAGAAAGATTCCAAGGCCGCCGATGCTTCGTTCCTCCGCCGGCCTGGTAATATCCGGGTCCTCGAATTCCACGGGATTGAAGGGGATGCCGCTGTCGATGAATGTCAGCTCCATTTCCGGACCGTCGTCCTCCTGTTCGATATCCACCTGCACCGTGACCATTCCCGTTCCCTGTCCGTAAGCATAGCTGGCAATATTGACATAGATTTCATCGATCGCAACCGCAACCTGCATTATCGCCTTCCTGGAAAATCCGGCTTCTTCCATCTCTTCCTGAACGAATTCCGTTGCCTTTTCGATGTTCTCTTTTTTGGCCTCCAGACGTATCTCTTTCATGGCGATCCCCCGCACACTTACTTTCTCAATATGTTTTCATTCAGCTGTCCCTGCCGCTTTGCTTCCATCACCAGCTCCAGCTGAAGCATGGCCTGGTCCACTGCGGCGACCAGAAATCCAAACAGTATATCCGCAACAACGACCCCTGTCAGTGCTGCATCCGGTATTCCCAGCGTATTGAAGATCGCCGCGTAGGACAGCAGATCCACGCCCGGCAGCGGCGGTCCCGCAGCCTGCAGCATCACCGCCAGGAAGACGGCTCTGGCGTACCACTCCACCGAAACCGCCACATGATAGTAGGATGCCGCGTGCAGCGTATAAACCAGTATCGCCACCGTTCCGGCCGGCATATAGACCAGAAGCCCGATGGGCAGGCCGATGTCCGTCAGCTTTCTGGGAATTCCCAGACGGTTGTGGCAGCAGTTCTGGTTGGCGCCGTAGGCGTCATTCACCGATCCGCTTAAAAACGCGATAAAGAAGGACTCTTTCAGCTTCCTGGCCAGCTTTACCGGCGAGGTGCCCGTCATGCCGCCCACATAGAGCAGCTTGGAAGCGAGCATCACCCCGCAGAGAATAACAAAGGCCAGAAGCGGCTTCCATATGGCCACAATCTCCATCAGGGAATGGTTTGTGATCCCCGCAATCAGAAGAACCACGATAAACCAGGGACTGAAGGCACTGATCCAGTCTGCCAGCAGAAGTCCCGTGGCGTCCGCCTGGTCCACAATCTTGACCAGATGATCCGCACCGCTTCCCCCGACCAGCAGGGCGTAGCCTATGGCCACCGCCAGGAAGATGAGTGCCGGGGAATCCCCCTTGATAAATGGTGTTATCACATCATTCGGCACAACGCCGAACAGCATCTCCAGGAGGTTGGATACCGTCTCGATATTCACTGTCGCGCGGAAATTATCCACCCGGAAAAAGGGAAGCAACAGCACCATACTGCAGACGGTAATCACCGTGCTTAAGACCAGAAATCTCCGCAGCAGGCGAAGTCCGTTCTGGCGCATCGCCATCATGCTTCCCAGACTGAGGATGGCCGCCGTCACCGTCAGGAAAATGATGGGTCCCGCCGCCGCATTCAGCAGCCGGTAGAACATATTCACCACCGGATTCAGCAGGTACAGAAGGTTGTTCAGCGCTTCACTTGAGAGAAACAGCTCCAGCAGTCCGCCTCCGCTGATACCCATAAATACGGACAGCAGAAGTACGATGGCCGGATTCAGCCGGATGCGCGCCAGCTTTACCTGGATAATGTTGAAGTCCCGGTTGTAGGTATAGCGGGGCGTGATGCCGATGCTCGAGAGCAGGGAATTGCTCCAGGTGCCCAGGTCGTTCTCCGCCTGCGTCAGCGGATTATAGCTCTGTCCCCGCACCGCCAGGATAATCTCCGGTCTGCGCCACTTTATCCCGGTGGAAAAGCGGACCTCCGCTCCGGTTCCGAAATGATCCATCCAGCGAAGAAGTGCCTCTTCCAGAGAGAGACGTATCCGGAATATATTCGCTCTTTCTATGCCGACCGAATAGAGGAAGGATTCCGTTTCCTCAGCGATGGAATCGATCGCCTCCTCCGTCAGCCGGTAGTCCTTTGTGATGGTCTCAATCTTCATTCCGCGCTCCTAAGCCGCAGATGTCATCGATACGACAAAGCTCTTCTTCGGAAAATTCGGTATTCTCCAGCGCCCGCAGATTCTCTGTGATCTGTTCCGGCTTCGACGCTCCGATAAGGACACTGGTCACCTGTGAGTCCTTAAGAACCCACGCCAGCGCCATCTCCGCCAGGGACTGTCCCCGCTCTGCAGCCAGACCATCCAGCTTCCGGATCATCTGAAGCTTCTCTTCGGTCAGCGCCGATTCCTTCAGAAACCGCCCGTCGGTCCGGATCCGGCTGTCCTCCGGAATTCCGTGAAGATACCGGTCCGTGAGCAGACCCTGGGCCAGCGGGCTGAAAGCGATAATTCCCTTCCTAAGCCGCACTGCCGTCTCCTTCAGGCCGTTCTTTTCGATGGTCCGGTCAAAGATGGAATACCGGTTCTGGTTAATCACAAAGGGAACATGAAGCTCCCGGAGAATCCCGCAGGCCTTCTCCAGTGTCGGCCCGTCATAATTCGAAAGTCCCGCATACAGGGCCTTTCCGCTTCTTACCGCCTGTTCCAGGGCGCCCATGGTTTCCTCCAGCGGCGTCTCCGGATCCATCCTGTGATGATAGAATATGTCCACATAGTCCAGGCCCATCCGGATAAGGCTCTGATCCAGGCTTGCCAGCAGATACTTCCTGCTGCCCCAGTTGCCGTAGGGGCCCTCCCACATATCATATCCGGCCTTTGTGCTGATGATCAGCTCATC
>DMCD01000205.1 GCA_003445895.1 Lachnoclostridium sp.
GAAGTTTCCGCAGATAAGTCCACCACAACCCTGAATGACGGAACCATCGTCAAGTGGACCATCAACCCGAACCAGGATAATAACTACCAGAACAAGCTGGATGAAGCTCTTCTGAATCAGGAAGCAGCGGCAGCCGATGACAAGATTGATATCTTCCTCATCGAAGCTGACTATGCACTGAAGTATGTCGATTCCGATTTCACCATGGATGTAAAGGAGCTGGGTCTTACCGATGAGGACCTGGCAGGACAGTATCAGTACACCAAGGATATCGTATCCGTGAACGGCGTACAGAAGGGTACCACATGGCAGGCAACACCGGGACTGTTCGCTTACAGAAGATCCATCGCAAAGGATGTTCTGGGCACCGATGACCCGACCGAGGTTCAGGCAGCTCTTGCGGACTGGGACAAGTTCAATGCCGTGGCGGAACAGGCCGCAGCGAAGGGCTACAAGATGCTTTCCGGTTACGATGATTCCTACCGCACCTTCTCCAACAACGTATCCGCACCGTGGGTTGACGGAACGACCGTTGTGGTTGACAAGAACATCATGAACTGGGTAGACCAGACCAAGGAATATACCGATAAGGGTTACAACAACAAGACCTCCCTGTGGAGCGACGGCTGGGCTGCCGATCAGGGTCCGGAAGGCAAGGTATTCGGATTCTTCTATTCCACATGGGGCATCAACTTCACCCTGCTTGGCAACTCCCTGGCAACACCGGAGTCGGAAGGCGGCAAGGCAGAAGTGGGCAATGGTATCTTCGGCGACTATGCAGTATGCGAAGGCCCGCAGCCGTACTACTGGGGCGGAACCTGGATCTGCGCAGCAACCGGTACCGACAATCCGGCAACGGTAAAGGATGTCATGCTGAAGCTTACCTGCGACAAGGACATCATGAAGAAGATTACCGAGGATACACAGGATTACACCAATACCGTGGAGGGCATGAACGAAATCGCAGCATCTGACTTCGCATCTGACTTCCTCGGCGGCCAGAACCACATCGCTCTGTTCGCAGAGGTTGCACCGACCATTGATATGAGCAACGCAGGCCCCTATGACCAGGGATGCAACGAAGGCTTCCAGCACGCATTCAAGGATTACTTCGACGGCAACGTTGACCTTGATACGGCAAAGGCTAACTTCGAGACCTCCATCAAGGAGAAGTATCCGGAGCTCACCGAGGTTAAGTGGCCCGAATAATTCTGATGTAAGTCTGTAAACACGGGACGGGGTGGAGTTTTACTCCACCCCGCTTTTCAAAAGTAAGGGGACATCATGAACAATCAGGAACACATCAAAGAAGATTACGGCCACATCGATTATTCCCGGTGGGGACTCATATTTATCCTTCCGTTCTTTCTTGTATTTACCCTGTTTCAGCTGATTCCGCTGTGTTCCACCATTTACAACAGTTTCTTCGAGTATTACCGGAGCGGACTGAAGATTATCGGACCCAACTTCGTGGGGCTGGGAAATTACAGAAAACTGATGGATGCAGACCTTCTGAAATATATGGGCAATACCGTCATTCTGTGGCTGGCGGGCTTCATCCCGCAGATTATCATTTCCCTGCTGCTGGCAGCCTGGTTCACCGATATCCGTCTCCGGATCCGGGGACTTCGGTTCTTCAAGACGGTCATCTACATGCCGAACCTTATCATGGCGAGCGCATTTGCCATGCTGTTCTTTGCCCTGTTCTCGGATAACGGTCCGGTAAACTCCTTCCTCGTTTCCTCCGGCATTCTCAGCGAACCCTTCCGGTTCCTCTCGAGAGTGTGGGGAACGAGAGGACTGGTGGCACTCATGAACTTCCTGATGTGGTTCGGCAATACCACGATCCTCCTCATGGCAGCCATTATGGGCATCAGCCCGGCGCTGTTTGAGGCAGCGGAGCTGGACGGATGCACGCCCAGACAGGTGTTTTTCCAGATTACCCTGCCGCTTATCCGGCCGATTCTCGTGTACGTTCTGATCACCTCCATGATCGGCGGCCTTCAGATGTTCGATGTTCCGCAGATTCTCACCAACGGAGAGGGCAGTCCGAACCGGAGCGCAACCACCATGGTCATGTTCCTGAACAACCATCTGTACAGCAAGAACTACGGCATGGCCGGTGCGGTATCGGTGGTCATGTTCCTCATCTGTGCGGTTCTGTGCGTTGTCGTCTACCAGTCGCTGACATCGGACGATGACCCGAAGGCAAAGAAGAAGTGGAGGTAAGCGATGAATAAACCCGGGATTGACAAGGTTAGAAATGCACTGGTTTATGTTATCCTGATTCTGCTTTCTTTCCTGTGCCTGTTTTTCTTTTACATTCTGATCATCAACTCGACCAGAAACCATTTCCAGATTCAGAAGGGATTCTCCTTTGTTCCGGGAACCTCCTTCGGAACCAATCTGAAGAATGTGTTAAATGACGCGAATATTCCGGTGCTTTCCGGTATCCGGAACAGTCTGATCGTGTCCACCCTTTCCGCGGCTCTGGCAACCTATTTTTCCGCGCTGACGGCCTACGGGCTGTATGCCTACAAGTTCCGTTTCCGCAAAGCTGCCTTCATGTTCATCCTGCTTATCATGACGATGCCGACGCAGGTATCCGCCCTTGGTTTTATCCGTCTCATCACCAAGATGAAGCTGATGGACAGCCTGATTCCGCTGTATCTTCCCTCCATCGCGGCACCGGCGGTATTCTACTTCATGTACAGCTACATGGAGTCCAACCTCCCCATGGAACTGGTGGAGGCCGCGAGAATGGACGGTTCCGGGGAGTTCAAGACCTTCAATTATGTGGTTCTGCCGCTGATGAAGCCGGCGATGGCAGTACAGGCCATCTTTACCTTTGTTTCTTCCTGGAACAATTACTTCCTTCCGGCGCTGGTCATTTCCAGCAACAACAAAAAGACGCTGCCGATCCTTATCGCATCCCTCCGTTCTGCCGACTTCCTGAAGTTTGATATGGGAAAGGTTTACATGCTGATCACCATCGCCATTGTGCCGATCATCCTTGTATACATCCTTCTTTCCAAGTATATCGTGGCAGGCGTCACTCTGGGCGGCGTAAAGGAATAACGCAAAGGAAATTAACAAAAAGAGAAGAGAAGAGCAGATGGCAGTCTGCACAGGGCTGCAGAAGAGAATAGAGAAAGGGTAGGAATTATGGCCAGCATTACTCTGGAACACATTTATAAGAAGTATCCGAACGGTTTTGAAGCGGTAAAGGATTTTAATCTGGATATTCAGGACAAAGAATTTATCATTTTTGTCGGTCCCTCGGGATGCGGAAAATCCACGACGCTCCGAATGATCGCCGGACTGGAGGATATCTCGGAAGGGGCCCTTAAGATTGACGGGAAGATTATGAATGCAGTGGCTCCCAAGGACAGGGATATTGCCATGGTATTTCAGAATTACGCCCTGTATCCCCATCTGACGGTGCGGGACAATATGGGATTCAGCCTGAAGATGCGCGGCGTCGCCAAGGCGGAGATTGATAAGGCTGTCAATAACGCGGCAAGAATCCTGGGCCTGGAGCAGTACCTGGACCGGAAGCCGAAAGCCCTTTCCGGCGGTCAGAGACAGCGAGTGGCCATGGGACGCGCCATCGTACGGAATCCGAAGGTATTCCTGATGGACGAGCCGCTGTCGAATCTGGATGCAAAGCTCCGTGTGCAGATGCGCACCGAGATCGCAAAACTACACGAGACTCTGGGTGCAACCATCATCTATGTCACCCACGACCAG
>DMCD01000074.1 GCA_003445895.1 Lachnoclostridium sp.
AGGGATTCTGCCCTCCGGCACACATCCATGATCACAAAAAACTGTGACACAAAGCTTTCCGGGAAAAGAAAAAGGGCTTTTTTGTCGGTATCAATCCCTGCGAACTGGTCAAGAAACGCATCCACATACGGATTGGCCGGAAGAGGTCCTGCCTCCTTTATCCGCTTTCCCGCCGCATATCGGTAGGGAAGGTCTGCCCAGGAAAGCTGAATCAGAAACCGGTCATACCCGTTATCATCATACTCCCTGCGCACATCTTCGAACTCTTCCTGCCAGGATTCATGCTCCGAAAGAAGTGCCTCCATGGTGGAAAATGTTGTCATCTCATGATACCGGGGATACCGCTCCCAGAGCATCTCCAGCCGGTCAAAAGAACGAATATCCTCCGGCCGCTCATGTACCGGAGGATACATCATATCTTCTCCCGGACACAACTTTTCTTCGTGTCATACTGGAATCTCCTTATCTTTCGCTTTTGTTTCGCAGCGCAACAAAAGAATTTGCACCACCTGGATTATATCAGGTTTTCAAAAACCATATCCGTCAGGGCCATATCCAGCAGCTTCTCCGGCTTTGTGTCCGGACGGATCCAATCATCGGTATACCTTTTGGGAAGAATAAGCGGCATCCGGTCATGGATGAAGCGGATGCCTTCGCCGGGTTCCCTTGTCAGGACCACAAAGGACGGGAGCCCTTCTTCGATCCGATAAAGACCGCAGAGCCAGGTCATATCACTGTTCTTCGGCCGGATTGCATATTTATCTCCCACCCGGGTCTTTCTCCCCTTGTCCGGGAAATGCTCCCACTCGAAATACCAGGACGCCGGCACAATACAGCGGCGTCTTTCCCAGCATTCCCGGAAGGTCGGTTTCTCAGCTGCCGTCTCGGTCCGCGCATTGATCAGCAGACTCTTTCCCGAGAATCCCCATTTCATGGGAAAGACCGCGCGTCTTCCGGTCCTGTCTGATGCAATCACCGGCACCACGTCCGTCGGCCGGACCTCCCCGCAGGTTCTGACTAAGGTCCCTTCCTTCCACCTGCCCAGCAGGGGTGATCTGTTCATTTCCTCTGTAATCTCCTGTATTTCAGAAGAATCTTCCATCCAGTATCGACCGCACATGATAACTCTCTTTCTCTCCGGACTTTCTTTTCGGGAAAACCCGGTCCCATCACCGGACCGGGTTCTCTTTTATATATTCTTCCAGTATTTCCGCTGCATCCCCGACAAGTTCCGCACAGGGACGCTTTCTGTAATACTCATCCGTCCGGGCTTCCGGTACAGAAACATCGTGACGGATATTCAGTCCCAACAGGTCCCGGCAGACGATGGAGCCATGTTTTTTCTCAAATCCTGCCGCAAGTTCCTGTATCCTGGCATAGTGCTCCGCTTTCATCTGCCCGGTTTCGGGCCCGTCATATCCATACAGCAGTCCTGCTGCCATAAACATGCCGCTGACGGCACCGCATACCTCCCGCAGCCTTCCCATTCCGCCGCCAAAGGAAGATGCCAGTTTTGAAAGCTGTTCCCGATCGACGGGAAGGATATCCGCAAAGGCCAGTACCAAAGACTGCGCGCAGTTGTATCCCTGTTTAAAATTGCTGACGGCTGCTTCTCTTCGAGTCATGACGACCGACCTTTCATCTGCTCATCCGCCCACTGATATACAGACTCCAATGCCGGAATCAGTGTTTTTCCTCTGTCCGCAAGGGAGTACTCCACCGTCGGCGGTATCGTACTGTACTGCTTCCTCGTGATAAACCCGTCCTGCTCCAGCTCCCTCAGGCACTTTGTCAGCATCGTCGCAGTGATGCCCGTCACCTTCCGCTCTAATTCACGGTACCTGAGCGTCTGATTCTCCGCGTCTGCGATATACCACAGGAAGCGAAGAAATCCATTGTTATTTCAGACTTCTTCGCTTCCACTCTGTCCCGGAACTGCAGGCTGCACGCCTGTGTTAGCAGACTCTCTTGGACGACCCGTTTCCAAGGCGCTCTGCCCATGACATCATCAGGTCCTCCCGCCTTCCGAACAGATCCTTCTGCATACCGATGGCATCGTCGAAGACCATCGTCTGGCGGTCGTCCCCCGAGAACTTCTTCCACTCGTATTTGTCGGTGGAGGGGTTGCCCGTCCGGGCGAAGTTGACCCACATCTCCTTTGCGACGTGGCGGAACTCGCACTCATCGGTTCCGACGGTTTTTCCGCTTCCCATCGGATCCAATACGCAGGTATCGAACAGGTACGTAATTTCGCACGCGTGTATCGCGCCAAGCTCAGGGGTTGTCACCGGCTTCCTGATGAAGTACATGTAGGTGTTGCCGCCGGCGGCAGAGTGCCGGATAGCCATATTGGTGTTGCCGGCGCGGAAGTTCATGTCGTTGCAGTACTGCTCCAGCCTGCTCCCCTCGCTTTCATTGGCAAGCGTGGCCATAAACTCGTCGTACATGGCCTTCTCCTGGTCGTTAAGCAGCGCGCGGTCTCTCTTGGCGATCCACCTTAGTGTGTCGAGGAATCCTGTCGCTGAATTTGATGTCAATAGGAGGATAGCCGGCCTTCATCAGCTCAAGGTTCACAAGCAGTCTGCCGGTTCTCCCGTTACCATCGATAAAGGGATGTATGCCTTCAAACTCGATATGGAAACGCGCAAGTTTCATCACGATATGTTCTTCACTTGCGGCGTAGTCATGCAGGAGCTGCTCCATTTTGGGCTCGATAAGATACGGCTGCACAGGTTCGTGGCGGGCACCCATAATATGAACGGGAATCCTTCTGTAAACACCGCGATCGTCCTTTTTGTCGGCAAGGACAAGGTAGTGGATCTGTTTTATGATGCTTTCGGTGAGAGGTGCTTTTTCCTTTACAAGCTCTCTGACATAATCAAACGCTTCCTTGTGACCGACAGCTTCCATGTGATCTTTCAGAGGCTTTCTGTCGATTGTAAGCCCCCGGAGAACAAGATCGGTTTCCCGGAGCGTCAGCGTATTTCCCTCTATCGCATTGGAGTTATAGGTATATTCGACCGTGAACTCCTCATTGAGCCGTTCCAGTTCTCCTTCAGTAAGCGGTCTTCTTCCATCCAGCTCTGCTTTTTTGTGGTCAATCTGAGAGAGGATGCTCTCTTTCGACCTGAACCTTCCGTCGGCAGGCTTTTCGGCATCAATCGGTATCTTCCAACCACGACCTTCCTGATATGCACCGGGGATTTTGCCTTCGGAGCATAATACTCTTATTCTTCTATCAGAAATCCCCCATTTCGCGGCGGCTTCTTTTACAGTCATATACATACGCCCTCACCTCCAATCCGATGCTTAATTATAGCATATTAACGGAACAATATTAAAGCTATCGGAACAATACAGCGCCACTTAGCGGAATAATAAGGGACGGCAGCTGACAAGATAACC
>DMCD01000058.1:0-3082 GCA_003445895.1 Lachnoclostridium sp.
TCCAGACTGTAGGCATACTCAAAATCTTCGATATCCAGGCCGAAGACAATCATGGCCCAGACCTGCCCGATGCGGCAGTGCTCCGGGAAGGGAATTCTCGCATAAGGCCGTTTTTTCCCCGGCCGGTACAGCAGGAGCGTTACCTCCGTCGCGGATGCAGAATGGATTGTGAAGTTCACGCCGCCCCGCACCATATGGGCACCGTAGGTGCCGAAATCACCGGGACGCACCATAAAACCGCCGGATTTCCCGGTAGGTACCAGGATGATATCTTCTCTTCCGGTCATCCAGATGTCATCGATGAGCTGTGCCGCATTCTGATTTGCCATGCGTTTCTCCTTTCCGATATAGCAGAGTATCGGTTGATTATTATGGGATAATTATGTTATAATTATGGCACATTAACTGTAGGGAGGTGAACAAGATGCCGCAGATAATCCCCATCAAAGAACTCAAAGACACTGCGAAGATCTCAGATATGTGTCACAGCACATCTGAACCTATCTTCGTCACCAAAAACGGGTATGGTGATATGGTAATATTAAGCATGGAATCGTACGAAAACCTGCAGCGCCGCATTCGGCTTTATAGCGAATTGGCAGTCTCTGAGGCAGAGATTGCCGAAGGAAAATCCCGCGACGCAAGGGCGGCACTGGCAGAATCCAGGTCAAAACAAGGCCTGTAAAATATATATAGAGAATTATCCCCAGCTGTTTACAGGGCTGCCGCTATGCGGCAGCCCTTCCTTCTTTGTTTACTTAAAACTCTCCTCCGCATATTTCTCCAGCTCTTCCCGGAAGTCGGGATGGGCGATGGAGATCATGGCTTTTGCCCGCTCTTTGAGGGACAGGCCGGAGAGCTTGACCGCACCGTACTCGGTGGCGGCATACTGCACCAGGGTCCGGGGCGCGGAGGTGGCGCTGCCCGGGGTGAAGTTGGCCACGATGTTGGACTTCAGGCTTCCGTCCTTGGTCTTTCTTGCGGAGTTCATGCAGATGAAGCCCTTGCCGCCCGGAGAGCGATAGGCTGCCTCCAGGAAGTCCAGCTGGCCGCCGATGCCGGACAGCTGTCTTGTGCCGGAACTTTCGGCGTTTTCCTCGCCCATCAGGTTCAGCTGTACGCCGCCGTTGATGCTGATAAAGTCCGGGTTCTGGCACATATTTTCAATCCGGTGAATGTAATCGAGTCCGTCGGGATGGAACAGCTCCGGCTCTTCATCCAGCCACTCGTAGAGGGCCTGGGAACCGGAAGCCAGGTTCCAGCTGAAGAGGCCCTTATCCAGGACCTTCTTGCTGTTGTCCAGCTTTCCTGCCTTATAGAGGTCCATCATGGGATCGCTGAGAGTTCCCGTCCAGCAGCCCAGGTGATGGAAATCCCCTTCCTTCAGCATGTTTGCCACCGCGAAGGGCACGCCGCCCACGCCCAGGGACAGGCAGGCACCGTCCGGAATCTCTCTAAGCACATGTTCTGCGATCTTAATGTCGGTCTCCGACGGAGCGCGGTAGGACCGCACCGGCAGCGGAGAATGCTCTCCTTCCACGATATAGTCCGCCTGGGAAATGTTTACTTTATTCGACCCGTCCGGTCCGAAAATCTTCCGGGGATAGTGCTCATTGATCTCAAACACCACGGTTCTGGCGTTCTCGATGATGGTCTTCCAGCAGTAGGGCGCAGTGCCCAGGGTGCAGTCGCCGTTTTCATCCGGCACGGACACGGGGACAAAGGCCACATCGGTCCGGATGTGATACCGGTAGAGATCCGGGAGAAGACGAAGCAACGTCGGCATGAAGCTGACCAGGCCCTCCGCCTGTTTTTTCCGCTCATAATCCCCGATGTGCCAGCTGTAATAGTGGAAGGATTCCTGTTTCGGATCCTTCTCGATAACCTCAATCTGCGGCATGAAGAAGAGTCCGCCGCGGATCTTCACATCCTTCACATGTCCCACGCGCGCCGCCAGCGCCCGGTCTAAAAGCTCCGGGAATCCGGTGGAGAATCCGTAATCCACCCAGTCGCCGTCTTTTACCGCCAGCTGTACCGCCTGCTCGGCTGTCACAAGTTTATCTGCATATCCCATGTTTTTTCCTCCTTTTAAGACACGCTTGGCTGTCTTACGCGCCGCGTGCCGGTCTGCTCGCCCCGATTGGGAGGAAGCTGTCCGGCATGAACCCCCGCCGGGTAACTTCCGCCTATATTATAATCCAGAAGCGTAACCTCCGTAAATGAAAAAAGAGGTTCTCAACGCACCAGATTAGAGAATCGTCGCTGTTGGTGCGTTCGCGCAAAACGCAGAAAAATTTTACGCACCACATCAGGGTTTTCTCTGATATAGTGCGTCCGCGCACGGGCTTCTGACCAGAAATACAGTAAACTCCGGATTCTTTTCTGCAAAATGCTGCCTGAATTGCGCACCTTGCCAAAAACCTACACCCTTTAGTGTGAAAAAATCCTGCCCCGGCAAAATACCGCATCCTGCACGAACGCACCATATCCCAGGTACTTCTCAGTTGGTATGAAAAAAAAATTAGTCAAATGCGCGAACGCACCAAATCCCCGAAACAGCAGTTGTGATGCGTCGAATTCTATCACAGATACAATACCGCCAGAATTTATATTATTATCATGCCCGGTTCAGCCAGAAACAATAAAAACGAGGCCGTCGCATTGCGACGGCCCCTGATAATCAGCCTGATATTTGAATATACTGCACTTTCGTGCCTCATCTGCATCAGATGTACATGAACACGATACCGATGATGAGGAACGCGATACACATCGGCAGGGAGTAAATCATGGACTTGACCGGGTCAACCTTCTTGCCGAACTGGGCGGATACGATACCGCAGACCACGAAGGTGGTCAGGTCCGCCGGCGGCATGCCCTGTCCTGCTGCCGCAATGTGTGCGCCGGCAACGGCTGCATGGGTTGCGCTCATTCCGCCTGCCACAAGGGCGGGGCCAAGGAAGGAGAATACCACGTTCTGGGTGGTGGACTGGGAACCGGTCAGCATACCGATAAGCACCATGCAGGCTGCGCCGCCCAGCTTCAGGACGTTGCTGTCCAGGCCCTGTGCGAAGTTGGATAC
>DMCD01000058.1:3250-9485 GCA_003445895.1 Lachnoclostridium sp.
TTCCGGTTAATCTGCGGGAACAGGAAGGCCACGCCGATGGCGCACAGGATGGAGAGCACGATACCATTGGTAAGACCGGTGAGGATGGAGGCCCCCGCCAGGAAATCGTACAGGGTGATGGTCTCCTCGCCCACGGTCAGGAACTTGATGCTCTTTAAGATCGCCGGGCCCAGGTCACAGGAGATGTAGGGAATCTTCACCGTGCGGAGCAGAACGACGATAATCAGGAAGCACAGCGGAATCAGTGACTTCCAGTTTTCTTTGAAAATCTCTCCCGCCTTCCGGTCGAAATAGCGGATTTCCACGCTGGGATTGGCGCCGGGAACATTTTCCTTCTTCACCAGGAAGAAGACGCAGTACAGGGCGGAAATCACGAAGGCGATGGATACCGTGATGTAGCTGATGTTGATAACCGGGTCCGGCTCCGTATTTACCAGGGTAGAGGACAATGCCACCGCCTGGGTCATGGGCGGCATGATGGATCCGAGGGATGCGCCCATCACGATGATGGCGCTGATTTTCTCATAGCCCATATCCATGGATACCAGGATGCCGATGGTCAGCATGCCGATAACGGTGGAGGCTGCGATGGCGTCGCCTAAAAGGGAGCCCGCCAGGCCCAGGGAAAACAGGATGCAGAGCACCAGGGCTCTCGGGTGATGACCGAACTTGGCGGTCAGAATGCCGATGATGGTGTCAATGGTTCCGAGTCTCGTTGAGATCTCGGCGAAGATGGCGCCGGTGATAGACAGACAGATGATCCAGGCCAGGCGGTTTAAACCGTCGACCCAGGCGGCCACCCACTCACCGGGGTTCCAGATGCCGCCCAGAAGAAGGGTCAGGGCACCGGCCGTGAGCAGGGCTGCGTTGATATTGCCGCCCACATAGGGCATCTTCTTCCATAAAACGATCAACAGCAGCAGGGATACAGGAATAATAACTTGAATCATGGGATTCTCCATTCTGTGCTTCTCCGGAACAGGAGAAGAATACTGTCAGGAACAATAGCGTCATGCCGCGCTTCTGCGCAGAAGGTTCGGTATTATCTGTATGTTGCCCGTGATGTCATTTCTGCCCTCGATCTTTGATCGAGGGAGCCCGTCGCGGCTCCCCGCGACTTCAAAAGAATCCGCCAGGATTCTTTCATTATATTATTTAGTTATTATATCACAAAGCCGTTATGTTGAGTAGTTATTAAGTCGATTAATAGTTTCCGCTGGTGGCAGATGGTGTCTGCCGCTTATGCCAGAAACCGGTTGGGGCTGAAGTCGCTGATGTCATAGGAGGGTTTACCGTCCACGATGTACTCGGCCATCAGCTTCCCGGTGACCGGGGACAGGGCGATGCCGTCTCCCTCATGGCCCGCTGCCATGTAGAAATGGTCCAGGGTCTTTACGGGCCCGAGCAGCGGCATGCCGTCCGGGGTGTAGGGCCGGAAGCCCGAGAAGAACCGGATGACGCTGACATTGCGAAGGGCCGGGAAGAATCTTGCCGCCCGCTTCATCATGGCGTCGATGGCCACAAAGGTGTTCTCTCCCTCGAAATCCGCAAATTCTCTGGTTCCGCCGATGATGAGGCCGCCCTCCTCCTGCTGCTCGATGGACAGGGACTGTCCCAGCTTCAGGACATTTTCGTCCTTGATGGTCTCCGGGCGGAACTTGATGACATTGTAGCGGGCGCACTGCAGGGTCGCCGTCATAAAGGGAGCGATGGGCTCCGTGACTGCCAGCTGACCCTTTCTCGGCTTAATGGGAAGGTCCAGACCCGCAAGAGCCGCCACTTCTCCGGCCCAGGCGCCGCAGCAGTTGACCACCGCGTCGGCATAGAACTCCTCATCCTTTGTGCGCACGCCGAGACAGACCCCGTTCTCGATGATAAAGCCTGTCACTTCCGTCTGATACTTATACTCTGCGCCCAGCCGCTTTGCCGCGTGGGTAAATGCCATCGTCAGCTTCAGCGGGTTGATTTTCCCGCCGGTGGGGGAATACAGGGCGCCGTAGATGTCTTCGGAAAGCTGCGGCTCAATCTTCCGCGCCTCCTCGGCGGAGATCATGCGGATGTCCACGCCGCTCTTTACCTGCTCTTCCACGATGGCGGACAGGATATCCCACTGGGTCTTGTCCTCCACGGGCTGCATGCCGCCGGCCCGGAGGCCGTAGGCGATGGGCTCGCCCAGTTCCTCCTCCAGCGTGTCAAACATCCGGATGGACTGGACTGCAAGATCCATCTGCTTTCCCGGCTTCTTGGTGTGGTATCCGACCACGCCGTCGGTGGCGCCGGCTGCGCCGCTGGCCGTATCTTTCTTCTCCAACACCAGCACCTGCTTTCCCTTTTTGGCCAGGTGCCAGGCGAGGGACCCGCCGATGACGCCGCTTCCGATGATGATTACGTCTGTCTTATTCATGGTCGGCCTCGCTTTCAAAGGATCCGATTTTCACCGGACGGACCGGCATACGGCTCTTCTGGGGAATGATCTCGGCCGGGTTTATTCCGGTCTCCCGGGCGATAATCCGCTGGATGAGTCTTCCGCAGGTCTTGCCCTGGCAGAGGCCCATACCCGCGCGGGTGCGGCGCTTTACGCCGTCCACGGTGGTTGCGCCGTCCCGGATGGCGGCCACGATCTCCGATTCCGTCACCTCCTGGCAGCGGCAGATGAGGACGTCTTCCTTTGCCGGTTCCTGATTGTTATTCTTCAGGGTTTCAGGAGACTTTGCGTTCGAACTCATTTTCCAGCCTCCTCTCCGCGGGGCAGGCGCTTCATGGAGCGCACCTCGTCGATATATTCCTGCGGAACGGCCATGGATACCACGGCGGTTCCGGCATATGCCTTCGGCTTCTTTACGCTGAGGATTCTGCCCTTGCAGACCACTTCTCCTCCGCGGCTCACGGCATCCACCACATCGCCCTCCTTCGGGAGCGGAATGTACTCAAAGGGAAAATCCACGGTGGCTTCCGTCTCCGAGTAGGACTTGTCGATGATGGTGATGGCCAGTCCCGGACAGTGGGCGACGCACAGACCGCAGCCGGTGCAGGCCTTCTCGTCCAGGCAGGGGAGATTCGTGATCTGCTCTCCCACCGTGATGGCCCCGAAATGGCAGATTCCTTCGCAGGGATTGCAGGGAATTTCCTGAACGCACTCGATGCAGGCAACTCTGCCCTTCCTCATGCGCTCTTCCGAGGGAATGCCCGGACAGGCAGCAAGCTCCGCCTGTGAGGGTACGCCCGTATATACAACACCTTCCATCATGAAAGACTTACCCCCTCTCCCCGATGATGTTCCATAAAGTCAAGCTGCTGCTCCTTGGCCGTGCGGCGCTTCTCGCCGAACATGCCGGAGCGCAGGATATCCAGCCGTTCTCCGATCTCTGCTTTCTTTGCGGCTGCCTCTTCCGCGGTCAGAAAGCCCAGGGCACAGGCGGCAGATACGCCGGCCAGATTGCCCTCTTCCATGGCGGAGGAGGCCTCCTCCACACCGGTCACGTCTCCCGCCACATAGAGGCCCTTCACCGTGGTCTCCATGTTGTGGTCGTGCATCGGCACATGGCCGCCAAAGGCCGGGATAAAGCAGAATTCGCATCCTGCCATCCACAGAAGCTCGGTCATGGGGTTTAAGCCCACCGCGAGACAGACGGTATCCACATCGAATACCTTCTCGGTCCCCGGAATCTCATTCCAGTGGCTGTCCACCTCCACAATCTCGGCCCGCTCCACCTTTCCGTTGCCGGTGACGGCCTTGATGGTGTGGGAGAGATAGAAGGGCACGCCGGCTCTGCGGATCTTTCCGGCATGGACGCCGTAGCCGCCGATCTTCGGTGCGCCTTCCACCAGCGCCAGCACATCGGCGCCGGCCTGCATCAGCTGGTAGGACACGATGAGTCCCACATTTCCCGAGCCCACCATGAGGATTCTCTCCCCCGGCAGTACCCGGTTCACATTGATCATGGTCTGGGCCGCGCCCGCTCCCATGACGCCCGGCAGGGTGCTTCCCGGGAAGGCCATGTAGTTTTCCTTGGCGCCGGTGGCCACGATGACCGCCTTCGCTTCTACAATAATATGCTTTCCGTTCCGGATGACACCGAGGCTCCTGTCCTTCTGCATGCCGTAGACCAGGGCATCCAGCCACACCTCCGCGCCGGATTCTTCCACCTTTTCCAGCAGTTCTCTTCCGATCATATATCCGCGGGTGCCGGCCTTGTGGGCTCTCGACCCGAAGAACTTGTGGATCTGCTTAAACAGCTGGCCGCCCGGCAGACGGTTCTCATCGATGACCAGAACCTTTGCCCCGGCCGTCGCCGCCTGGTATGCCGCAGACAGTCCCGCAGAACCGGCGCCCACGATGGCGATATCTGTCCTGTAAATCTCCATCATTCACCTTCCCTTCCGGAAGCGGTAAGACCGTGCTGGGTCTCCACGCGCATCCCGTCCCGGACCGGCGTGACACAGGTTCTCGTGTTCGGCTGTCCGTCCACCACCATCATGCAGTCCGTGCAGCGGCCGATGGCACAGAATATCCCTCTGGGCTCATGCCGCTTCTGCGTCGTCCGAAACGCCGTAATACCGGCATTGATCAGCGCCGCGGCGATGGGTTCGCCCTCCAGCGCCTCCACCGGCTGCCCGTTGTAATAGATGGTCACGCGCGCCGATGTATCCAGTTCATCCAGAATCGGATGTTTGATTACTCGCATAAATCATTCTCCTGAATAAAACAAACTTCTGGTTTCTTCCTCCAGCAGGTTCCCTCACAGGATCTGCGCAATGAGGAATACAGCCACTTTTTGCACTGTACTACATCATACCAAATGATTCAGAAAGTACAAGTACTAAAGTTGTTGTGTTGCATAAATATTCGCAAATATAATCTTGCCATCTACGCCCGTTTTGTTTAAGATATCCTTATCAGAACTAAAACAGACTTATTGCCGGAATTACTTGTCGGAACTGACCGCATGTACTTATTACCAGGCGGCAAACTCCGCCGAACGTGGCGGATTCGTGTTTTCAGATGAAATCCCAGTTAACAGGAATGCATATTTATACCACGAGGTGTCCTATGAAACGTCTGATTATCGTAACAAGAAAAGAGAAGCTCGACGATATCAAAAAGATCATCCAGGAAAAGTACTCCTGCGGCATGACCGTAACCCAGGTGGAGGGCGTCGGCAACCAGGCCGACTTCCAGGACTCCGAGGGCGTCCGCCTCGGCAAGAACAACCAGCTGGACATCATCCTCATGCCGAAGGTCCGCATCGAGGCCGTGGTCATGGATAACCAGACCGAGCCCCTCATCGAAGACATCTGCCAGGCTGCCCGCACCGGCCGCTACGGCGACGGCAAGATCTTCGTGGAAGATGTCATCGACGCCATCCGCATCCGCACCGGCGAGCGGGGCGAAGATGCGCTGAATACGACATATACGCAGAAGTAACCATCACAAAGCAAACTTTACAAAACAAACTTTGCAGATGCAGGGTCCTGCCGCGAAACCGCGGCAGGACCTTTTCTTGCTTTCGCTCATTGGCTCTGACCAGACCTCGTATCCTGACAAATCGCCAGGTACTAAAAAGATGCACCCAGCTTGCTTCGCGCCCGCCCCACCACGGCGGGCTGTATCTTTTCGGACTGTCACAGGCTTCCAAGATGCATCCAGCTTGCCTCTCCTTCGCCTACCCGAATCTTTCAGGGCCGCCAGTGGCCGGAAAGATGCGCCAACTCGCCTTCACTCAACGGCTCTGGCCAGACCTCGTATCCTGACAAATCGCCAGGTACTAAAAAGATGCACCCAACTTGCTTCGCGCCCGCCCCACCACGGCGGGCTGTATCTTTTCGGACTGTCAATAACCTGAAAGATACATCTGGCCAAGGGACCTGGCTTGTTGACGCATCCGCCCCGTCTTCAACAACCAAGAAAGATTCATCTGGCCGAGGGACCTGGCTTGTTAACGCATCCGCCACGTCTTCAGCAACCAAGAAAGATTCATCTTGCCCAGTCAAGTGCCGCATCAAGTGCCTCCGCCTAAACCGGATTCCGCAAAAACACCCGGGTACCGTCCGCTCTGAAGCGTCCGGTACCCGGGTGTTTCTCATCAAAAATCAAAAATTATACAGTTCTACTCTCAACCCATCTGCCCCACGGTATCCGCCAGCTTTGCAAATTCCTTAAGAGTCAGGGCTTCACCCCGGATAGTCGGAGAAAATCCTGCTGCCGCGATAGCCTCCTGGGCCTGCTGCTTGGTAA
>DMCD01000032.1 GCA_003445895.1 Lachnoclostridium sp.
TTATTGTTTCCTGGATCATACCATATCCGGGATAGTGTTTCTGTTACTTTTTTCTGTCACTTATGCCCGGGGCGGGCCGGAGAGGCAGTGTTATGAACGTGAGTGCTGTATTTATAACGATTATGCATAAAGATGCATAACACCCCGGAAAGATTCGAAAAATGTGCTTGATTATTTGCAAGAATGCGGTATAATCATAAATCAGATGCATATCAACAATAACATTTTATGCAAAACCATGCATAAAACAGGCATCATTCAGGGCGCCAGGCGCCCCATTAAGGGAGGAAACTTAATTATGAAGAAAAAACTTGTTGCAGCAGCAATGGCAGCAGTCATGGCAGTATCCCTGACCGCATGCGGCGGAAGTCAGCCGGCAGAGACCACAGCAGCAGCTACTGAGGCAGCCACAGAGGCAGCTTCCGAGGAAGCAACTGAGGCAGCATCCGAGGAGGAGAAGGCAGAGGAGACCGAGGCTGCAGCAGCCGAGTTCACCACCATCACACCCGGAAAGCTTATGGTCGGAACCAGCCCGGACTTCGCACCCTATGAGTTCTATCACATCGGTGAGGACGGAACACCGCAGCTGGCCGGCTTTGACGTGGCACTGGCACAGAGAATCGCAGATGACCTGGGCCTGGAGCTGCAGATGGTTCCGATGGATTTCGACGGCATCCTGATGGAGCTGCAGAACGGAAACATTGACCTGGGAATCTCCGGATTCAGCCCGAGCCCGGAGCGTGCGGAAGTCTTCGATTTCTCCGACCTGTACTACACCGGCGGCCAGAGCTTCTGCATCCGTCAGGCAGACAAAGAGAAGTACACCAAGTTTGAAGACTTCAAGGATCTTCCGGTAGGCGCACAGAACGGTTCCATCCAGTACGGTCTGGCTGAGAAGAACACTCCGGATGCCAACATCATCGGCCTTGCAAAGGTAACCGATATCGTATCCGAGCTGGTTTCCGGCAAGCTGGAAGGCGCATTCATCGAGACCGCTGTTGCTGAGCAGTATGCAAAGAACTATCCGGAGCTGTGCGTGGCATGGGATGTAGAGTATGACTCTGAAGGTTCTGCCATCGCAGTTCAGAAGGGCAATACCGCACTCCTTGAGGCTGTCAACGGCGTTATCAAGACCGCTCTTGAGGACGGCAGCATGGACAAGTACATTGCTGAGGCAGGCGACCTGGCATCTGATGAGGCCAACACCTATGAGGGCCAGCTGGACGCAGAGGGTAATGTGCAGCAGTAATTCACTAAGAAAGGTTCGGTAACAGAATGACCATCAGTATCGCTTCGCTGGAGAAAATCCTGTCGTACGGTACGCTTTTTAAGCAGGGCCTGATCGTCACGGTCCTGCTTTCGGCTTGTACGGTATTCTTCGGCTTCTTCCTGGCCTTCGGCCTGGCACTCATGCTCCTGTCGGATATCCGCCCGCTGCGGGGTCTGGCAAAGATGAAAACGGACGATCCCGACAAAAAGGCGCGGCTCGAGTGGATTTCCCGGTTCAACCCGGTAAAGCTCGTGGCGGGGGCCTATGTTCAGTTTGTCCGCTGTACCCCCATGCTGGTGCAGATTTTCCTGGTTTATTACATCGTCTTCGGATTTATCACCCTGCCGAAGTTCACCTTCCTGGGATTTATCCAGTTTGAGCGTTTCTTCCCGGGTGCGGTGGCGCTGGCATTAAACTCCGGCGGCTACATGTCCGACGTTATCCGCGGCGGTATCGAGGGCGTGGACCAGGGACAGACAGAGGCGGCCAGAAGTCTCGGTATGAGCAAGGGACAGACGATGTATCACATCATCATCCCGCAGGCTATCAAGAACATCCTTCCGGCGGTGGCCAATGAGTTCGTCACCATCATCAAGGAGAGCTCGGTCTGCTACACCATCGGCGTGCAGGATATCATGTTCAACGTCAAGTCCGTGCAGTCCGCATCCTTCCTGATTGCGGAGCCGCTGATTGTGGCGACCTTCCTGTATTTCTGCCTGTGCTTCCCGACCTCGAAGCTGATTCAGTATGTAGAAGGGAGGATGCGTGCAAGTGACAAGCGGTGATGTTCTGATTAAGGTAACCGGCCTCAAAAAGCACTACAACGGCGGAAAGATCCGCGCGCTGGACGGCATCGATATCGATATTAACAAGGGTGACGTTATGGTGGTCATCGGACCTTCCGGCAGCGGAAAGTCCACATTTCTCCGGAGCCTGAACCTGCTCGAGGAGCCCAGCGAGGGTTCCATCGTCTTCGACGGCACCGATATCTGCGGCAGCAGAATCAACCTGGATGAGTACCGCCAGAAGATGGGCATGGTATTCCAGCACTTTAACCTGTTCCCCCACAAGACGATTCTGGAGAATCTGACCATTGCGCCCCTGATTGTGAAAAAGGAAAACAAAGAAGAGGCAGAAAAGAGGGCTATGGAGCTTCTTACCCGCGTCGGCCTTGCGGACCGCGCAAATGCCTATCCGGTACAGCTCTCCGGCGGCCAGAAGCAGCGTGTCGCCATCGTGCGTGCACTCTGCATGAATCCGGAGGTCATGCTCTTCGACGAGCCCACCTCGGCTCTGGA
>DMCD01000147.1 GCA_003445895.1 Lachnoclostridium sp.
CTGGCAAATGCCGCCGCAAGCGTCAGCTCCGTGGTCTCCCGGTGTTCATACACCGCATGGGAATTGCTCCAGAGATAAAGGGCAAATGCCGTCATCGCAAAAATCAGGCCGAAGCTCCAGACCCAGGTCCGCTTCTTCATGCCCCTGTCCCGCACCAGCAGGAGGACGTAGGCAAAAAACAGCATGGCTGCGTAGGCTGCACAGTACTGCCCCGCAATGAGAAGAATCACAATAAAGGGCAGAAGGTATAATGTCAGCCGGTCTCTTCTCCTGCTTGCCCCGTCCCAGGCCGCATAGTCCAGCACCGCATAATGCCATAAAAATGCGGAAATGGCGAGATAGCAGACCCAGCCGGTGCCGTTCGTCAGCATTTCCCACTGATGAAGGCTGTAATAAACTGCCATCAGCACCAGGAAATACAGCGGGTTTACCTCTCTTCTGCGCGCCCAGAGCCCCAACGCAAAGGCGCCGAGTCCCATGGACAGAACGCCCAGGATCATGTCAAACCAGGCGGTATAGTGAAACAGCTTTACATTGATGATCCGGAAAAGATAGGTGATCGGGCACCTGGTCAGAATATCCGGCACCAGAAACTTCGCCGGGTTTGTCACATCCGGCAGATAGGAATTCACCAGGCGGATATAATCCGTGTAGCACAGCCCCGTGGCCGCTCTCCTGAGATACCACAGGCAGAACACCATGCCCAGAACTGCCGGCACATCGTACATAAGCCGCTTCCAGCGCCCATCCATCCGGATTCACCTCCTCCCGGTCTTTGCTCCTGTTATTTCTTCATCATTTTCATCGGACAGGACCCGCAGACTGGTCCTGACTCCGGTTCTCTATCTCCGGCTTTCCCGGATTACTCCGCCGAGAAGGCGTAGACCGTCTCAGTGTGGTACATCTCACCGCCCGGCAGGATGCTCGACTTGAACTTCGGCTCATTGCAGGCATTGGGGAAATACTGGGTCTCAAAGCAGACGCCGTCCCGGTCGTGATAGACCGCCCCCTTCTTTCCCTCGACACTGCCGAGGAAATTCGCCGTGTACACCTGCATGCCCGGAAGGTCCGTCCGAATCTCCATCCGGATGCCCGTCGCCGGACTCATGCAGCTTCCCACCACGTGAACTTTCCCGTCGCCGGTCTTCAGCACATAGTTGTGATCATAGCCGCCGCAGGCCTTAAGAGGCGCATAATCTGCATCAATCTCCGCCCCGATGGCCTTCGGATTGCGGAAATCCATGGGGGTTCCGGAAACATCCGTCAGCTCTCCTGTGGGGATGCCCTGTATGGCAGCAGTATAGTAATCCGCGTCGATGGTGACGATATGGTCCAGGATATCGCCCCTTCCCTCCCCCGACAGATTGAAGTAAGAGTGGTTTGTGAAATTCACCACCGTATCCGTATCGCAGGATGCGTCATAATCGATGATGAGCTCACAGTCCTCGGTCAGGGTGTAGGTGATGGTCATATCCAGCGCCCCCGGGAATCCCTGTTCCATGTCCGGCATGATTCTGGAAAATGCCACCGATGCCCGGCTGTCGTCTTTTTTCCCCGCCGCCTGGTAGTAGAACTTTGCGGAGCGGACGCTGCCGCTGTGGAGGTTGTTCTCCCCATCATTCTTCTCCAGCTCGTAGACCTTTCCGCCGATGGTAACCTTCGCACCGCCGATGCGGTTGGCATTTCTTCCCACCGCGCAGCCGATGCTGCCGTGGTTGTGCACATAGCCTTCCACATCGTCATAGCCGAGAACGCAGTCCACAGGCTTCCCGTCCCGGTCCGGGACGATGATGCGTACCAGCGCCGCGCCGTAGTCGGTCACGGAAACCTCCATGCCCCGGCTGTTCTTCATGGTATATAAAACCGCCTCCCGGCCGTCTTCTGTCCTTCCGAATGCTTCTCTTACCAGTTCCATCGTTTCCTCCTGAATTCTTCCGCCGCATGGGCAGTGTCTGCCAGATACCTTACTGCCTCCGCGGGATACTTTCCCACCGCGGATTCTCCCGTGATCATAACCGCCTGCGCTCCGTCCAGCACGGCGTTGAAGATGTCGGACACCTCCGCCCTGGTCGGCACCGGATTGTTCTCCATGCTGGCCAGCATCTGCGTTACCACCAGAAAGGGCTTTCCCGCGTTCCGGCAGGCCGCTGCGATGTCCTTCTGGACGCCCGGAAGTTCCCACAGGGGATAGGCGTTTCCCAGATCCCCCCGGGCAATCACGATGACGTCCGCCTCCGGCAGAAGCTGCTCTAAGTGCTCTGCCCCTGCCCGGTTCTCGATTTTTGCAAATATCCTGAGATGTCCTGCGCCCGCCTCTTCCATGGCCTGCCGCAGTTCTTTCAAATCCTCCGCATCCCGCACAAAGGGCTGCATGATGCCGGTTACCCCGCAGGATACGGCATTCCGGAGATTCTCCCGGTCCTGTAGAGTCACCGCCGGAAGCCGGAGACCCGGCAGGAGTTCCGCCGTGCTCTTCTCCGGCGCTCCCGGGTCCGAAACGGCCAGGCTCTTCCGGCTGATAAGGTCTCCTCCCCGGAGAACCTCCGCCCGGCCCTCGCCCGTCACCTGAAGCAGGATCTTCCCGTCATCCAGAAGGAGTCTCAGCCCCGGCCGAAGCGCCGTCAGCACCTGCGGCGGGATGGGGATGATGTACCTTCCGGCGTCCTGCTCTCCCGGTCCGGCACAATCCTGCGCTCTTCCGGCAGCATTCCCATCTTCCCCGGGACGATCCGTTTCCTGTCCGAAACAATCCTCCGGCCGGCACAGACAAACCTCCGTACCTTCCCGCAGCACAAGCTTCCCGGGAAGTCTTCCGATTCTCAGCTCCGGTCCCTGCATATCCACCAGGAGGTCCGGTGTCCGGACGCCCGCCGCCTGTGCGGCAGCGTGATACTCGTCCAGGACGCTGCGGCTTTCGCGAAGCGTCACATGGGAGAGATTCAGGCGGATTCCGGTCATCCCCGCCCGAAACATATCCGCGAGAACTTCCCTGCTGCCGCAGGAAGGTCCCAGTGTTCCGTAGATTTCCATTGCATATCCTTCATTTTCCCGGCAGGGGGGCCTGCATGGGGTCTTTTTCCCGGCACGGGCAGTGTTTTTCTGCAGGGCTTTTGCCCTGCATTGGGTCTTTGCCCGGCATGAGGGCTTCATCTCCGGCGGGTCAGGTCGGTTTTCGGCCATGTCAGGTCAATTTCCGGCCGCACCTGGTTCATTTCCGGCCGCACCTGGTTCATTTCCGGCCGCACCGCATACCCCCCTGGGGTATATTGGTGTTCTGTCTCCCACAAAAGCAGATCTCACATCCGTTTTTCTGCCCTTTGGGATGCATCCCCCGGATTTGAAAAACAAGTTCTGTTCTTCATTATCTGTCAATAATATAGGTTATATCCTGCTGTCAGTTACTTTAGCAAGTTAATGCAGCCTGTAAGTCATCTTCAGAAAGCGGCTCTTCGTATACCCCGGCAAAAAAGGGAAAAAGCAGATCTCATGCGCCAAAAACATGCTTATGGGATGCATTTCCGCCCTTCTTCAGGTTTTCTAGCCTGGCAGCGCTCAAGTCTGGCCAGATTCAACCTGCCATCAGTCAAACCAGCCGCGTTCAGCCCGGCAAAACCTCCAGCCAGGATGCATTCGTCACTCCCCGGGGAAGAAATGCTCTTCCAGCATGAGGCACAGGGTGTGATAGATGGGAAGATGCAGCTCCTGAATCTTGAAGGTCTCCATCTCCGGCACTACCACGGCCGCATCGCACAGGGGAAGCACCTTTCCTCCGGTTTTTCCCAGCAGGCCCAGCACCGGGATATTCATTGCCCGCGCCACCACGGCCGCAGCATAGATGTTCCTGGAATTTCCCGAGGTGGAGATGGCAAGGAAGATGTCTCCCGCCTTTCCCTGCGCCAGCAGCTGCTGACCGAAGTACCAGTCACCGTTGACATCGTTGAGAAAAGCGGTGGTAAGCCCCGGATGGCTGTGAAGCGCCAGGGCCGGAAGGCCCCGCTCCAGGCCTTCGGCAAGCTTCGGTCCCAGCTCCGGGTCAATCCCCGCAAGCTTTTCTGCAAAATCCGCGGTCACATGGCGCTTTTTGCAGAAGCCCTTTGCCAGCTCGCCCACGATATGCTCCGCGTCGGCGCAGCTGCCTCCGTTGCCGGCGACCAGAAGCTTTCCGCCGCTTTCATAGGTATCCTTCAGCATCTCGTAGAACCTCCGGATATCCTCCTTCACCGGCGAAAGCACCGGATAGCGCTGTATCAGGTCATCAAGATAGAATGCAGTGTTCATAAAAACCTCATTTCTATTCATTCTTCATTTGGGAAATTCACATTTCGCATCCCGCGGTCACAAAGCCCGCACCGCTAACTGGCGGGCGGAAAGTTCACATACACGCCGGCGTCAAACATGGCCAGATTCTCCGCCGCCTTCTCTTCCGATACCGGGCCGGAAGCCGGCCGCATCAGGCAGTTGCCGCATTCCACGTACAGGTCGTCCACCCGGCCCTCCCGGATGAGCTCCCGCATCAGCCAGTAACTCCACTCATTGTCCGGGCAGAAATACCCCGCCTCGGCATAGAGATAGTCGGTGCCCGCCCATTTCATGTATTCGGAGAAGGCCTCCGTCGTCATCACCAGGTCCACATTGCCCCAGGGACTGGTCACATCAAGATATCCCTGCACATTGCAGGGGAACTGCAGGCAGTAGGGCATGTAGCCGAAGGCAATCACCCGGCTGTTCCGGTCGGCCGCAAGCATTTCCCAGATGTTGGTGTTGCCGCGGACGATAGCCGCGTAATGCTCCTGCGCCCAGTGGTTCATCCGTCCCTTATTGAGAAGGTCAATCTCGTTGAAGCCCGTTCCCATGATCCAGTTGGTCAGCGCCGTCATCACCAGGCAGAACAGAAGCATGGGCGTAAGCGCCAGCCGAAAGCTCCGCAGAAGGACTCCGTCGGTAACCCGGCCCAGCGCGTACACGGTCCAGAGAATCAGCATGCTGTAGAGAAGCAGGAAATAGTTTCCGTCAATCTGGTACAGCATGAGAAGGCTCAGGGAGTTGACGGCAAAAAAGGGCCAGAATATCACATGAAACGCCAGCACCGCAATTCTCCGTTCCGGAGAAAGGTCCTCTCTCCGGACAAAGCCCGCAGAAAAACGGGCTAAGAGAATCATAACCAGAAACAGCAGCAGAATCGGCGTGCCCCAGGCAAGAATCACATGCCGCATGTCCTTCCCGCAGGGAAGAATCAGAATCTGGAAGATGCGCCGGATGTAGGTAAACCACAGCGGCTCCTCCTGCCAGTTCTGCGGCAGCGCGCTCACGCCAAAGGGATACTGCATGGAGAATCCCAGCTTCTCAAAAATCGAAGTAAAGATAGATGTCACGGGCATTCCCGTGATCCGCCAGGTTCTCGCCCATACAGCGCAAAGGGTGCTGAAAGGGACAAGAAGCATCGCCCATGCGCCGAAGGAAGCCCTAAGCTTAAGCCTCCGGGTAAAGATCAGGAACAGCCCCATCATGCCGAAGATGGCCGTGGAGAATACCAGTGCCGTGGGCTTGAGCGTCAGGGAGAAGAAATATCCCGCCGCTGTACATAGAAGAAGCTCCGTCCGCTCCTCCCCAAGATACCGGAAAAACAGGTGAAGCATCGCCAGCTGAACTGCCCAGGTGATGATATCCGCCTTCGCCGTGATGGACATATTGGTGATGGCCGGCAGAAGGAGGGTAAAGAGCGGCGCAAGAAGCGCCGTCTTCCGGTCGGCTAAGTGGAGCGCCAGCCGGAATGACTCCCAGGCCCCCAGCACCAGAAGCCACACATTCACGCACACCATATAGCTGTGGGATGCCAGCGAACAGAGGGGCAGCGTAAGGATTTCAAAGCCCTTCGAGTACACCGAAACCATGGTCACCATGCCGGGGTTCGTGTAGATGGACCCGTCGACCATCAGAATGTAGCGGGACCGGACCCCGTACCACAGGGAGTCAAAGTCCAGCCACCGGTTCATCCGGCCGGTCTGAATCAGCAGCACCAACAGCATCAGAATGACCATTCCTCTGGAAAATGTTTCCGCCGGCCGCTCCCCGCTCTTCCATCCGGCAAGCTTTCCCCGGATGGTCCCCGCAATAGCTGAAAGATAGTCTCTCTGAAGCACCGCCGCGAGTACAGTCAGGCCCAGGAATGCCGCCTGGGTCCCCCGCTCGGTGCAGAGATGGAACAGGGACATGCCGCAGAACAGCAGAATAATCCCCGATGCGCCGAGGAAAAAGTCTCCCTCGGGACACTCCTCCGGCATACGGAACAGTCCCCTTCGGATCAGACGTCCGATGAGAAAGACACCGGCCGTATACAGGAAAGATACCAGCACCGGCAGCGTCATCACGTGGATATAGATAAAGACGCCGGAGATTACAAGAAGCGCCCCGTAAAACTGCAGCGGATCCTTTAGAAACCGGGCGGCGCCGCACATAAGCACAGCGAGAATCGAAAGCTCCAGAAGCATCTGCCAGGTGGTATCCATCAGAAATGTATGGTCCATCAGGCCGCCCCAGGGGAACAGCACTCCGCAGGGCAGAAGGATTCCGGCTGCCACGATAAGCGCCAGGCATGCGGCCGCAATCCGGTTATTCTTATTCACGAAACGGGCCACCTCCTCCGGACCGCAGTCTGCAGAGCCTTCGCCAGCTTATCCGCAAGGCGCCCGCAGGTCATTTCATATACAAAAGCCAGAAGTACCACAGCTGCTGTGGTAACGGCCAGAATAATCACAAACACCCGGTTGTAGGACATGGTATTTGCCATCCGCAGAAGCAGGCGGAAGGAAAATGCCGCAATCACCGGCCAGTGAATGAGAAACACGGAAAAGGAAATCTCCGAAAGTTTCCGGAGAGGTCTGCTCTCCAGAAGCTTCCGCGGAAAGCCCGCATAGCGGATGGCCCACAGAAAGAGAAAGCTGAAGGCCATGCAGTACCAGGTATTCCACAGAAGAAAGGACGGAATCCTATCACCGAAAATACACTTAAGAAGCGTCACATACCCCTGGGCCTCCAGGGCAATCCCGGAAAGTGCCAGCACATTAAAGAGCATCCGGTACTTCTCCTGTTTTGCCTCTCCCACCTCCGGAAGACGCTTAAGAAGGATTCCCGCAAAGCAGGCCATCACCAGATACATGCCGTTGATATGAAGGGTATGCTCCGCATAGTGGCAGACCCCCAGCACGACGATGACTGCCGCTGCATCAAACAGCGGTCCCGGAATCCGCTCCCGCAGGAACGAATACAGGTAGACCCCGCAGGTTGCCCCCGCCAGGTGCCGCATCATCCACAGCGGCCCGTTGGCCAGTGACCCCAGGGTCAATGCCTCCCGCACCGCCAGATATGGCGTCACCGGGATCACATAATATCCGCGCACCCAGTCATTGTGCAGAAGCTCTGCGGCCGGCTGGGTACGGAATCCCACCGTGTAACAGATGACACATACCAGGAGATTAGCAAAGAGAAAGGGCAGGACAAACCGGAAATACCGAAACAGCACCGCCTGCCACAGCTCCCGGAAGGTGCGGATCTTCTTTCCCGCCGCCAGATAGCCGCTGATC
>DMCD01000130.1:0-866 GCA_003445895.1 Lachnoclostridium sp.
ACCGCAGACATTTACCTGGATCCGGACTGGCAGATGCCCTGGGAACCGGGCGATACCATCACCAATCCCGACCTGGCGGATACGCTGGAGCTCATTGCAGAAGAGGGAGAGGAAGCCTTCTACCGCGGGGAGATCGCGGAGAAGATTGTGGATACCGTGCAGAAGTACGGCGGAAATCTGACGACGGAGGACTTCGCGGATTACGACATCAACGTCACCGAGCCGGTGCACGGCACCTACCGGGGATATGATATCTACTCCTCCGCACTGCCGTCTTCCGGCGGTGCCATCATCCTGGAGATGCTGAATATTCTGGAGAATTACGACGTGGCTTCCATGGATCCGGAATCGGCGGAGTATTTCCACCTGCTGTCGGAAACCATGAAGCTGGGATTTGCCGACCGGGCAGAGTTTATGGGAGACCCGGAATTTAACGAGGTTCCCGTTGCGGGGCTTATCGACAAGGAGTACGGGAAGACGCAGGCGGAGAGGATCGACCCGGCAAAGGCCGGCAGCTATGAGGCGGGAGAGCCGATGCCGCAGGAGTCCGATTCCACCACCCATTTCTCGATTATCGACAGTCAGGGCAATATGGTGGCGGTCACAAAGACGGTGGATGCCACATTTGCCTCCGGTCTGGTGGCGGAAGGAACCGGCATTCTCCTGAATGATACGCTGTACGACTTTTCCCTGGATAAGGAAAGTCCGAATGTCATTGCGGGCGGAAAGCGGCCGCTGAGTTCCATGAGCCCCACGCTGGTTCTGAAGGACGGCGAGCCCTTCCTGGCCCTCGGCGCCCCCGGCTCCACCCGGATTATCACCGGTGTGACTCAGGTCATCTCGAAGGTAATTGACCACGGGATGGA
>DMCD01000130.1:963-8287 GCA_003445895.1 Lachnoclostridium sp.
ATGCACGATGATTACGGAACCCTCATTCTGGAAGACCGGGTGGAGGATTCCGTAAAAGAAGAGCTTCGGTCGATGGGACATGAGCTGGAAACCGGCGAGGTCTGGTTTACCTTCCCCTGCGTGCAGGCCTGCATGATGACCGAAGACGGAACACTTCGCGGCGCCGCGGATCCCAGACGGGACGGCAAGGCGCTGGGGTGGTAGGAGCATTTATAGAGACAAAATGAAGCATAAAAAGACCAATGGTTTACGGGATGATGTCTTATCCCAGTCCATTGGTCTTTTTCGTTGTATTGCGCCTTTATGCTGCCGTCTCCGGGGCTTTGATTCCGCCCATCTTATGGGCTGCTTCCACTTCTTCCAGGAACATGCAGGCTTCGCTGCAGCCTGCTGCCGGGTTCAGCTATATTGTAGCATAAAGAACCGGCAGCGGAAACTACCTGCAAATAGGGTCTTGCGCAGAGAGGGCGCAGGAGACATACTGTAGGAAGGGGGGAGTGGAGCAGAGAATCAAAGGTCCTTATGCCGACATAAAGGAGCAGACAGATGACGCTGGAGAATCTGGAATACTTTCTGGTAGCTGCGGAGGAACTCAATTTTACGGAGGCGGCGAGACGGCTCTTTATCACGCAGCAGACACTGAGCAGTCATATCAGCCGCATTGAGAAGTACTATGGAATCAAGCTGTTTGATAGGAAGCCGCCCATGTCCCTGACGCCGGAGGGAGTGGAGCTGGAAAAACGGGTCCGGGAGATTATCCGGATGGCGGATGATACGAAAAAGGTGATGCAGGATTTAAAGGACTATACCATGACCTCCGTGACGATCGGCATCACCGGCAACCGCGGCCGGATATACCTTCCCCCGGTAATAAGAAAGTTTCATGAGTTTTACCCGAACATCCGGATCAATATTTCAGAAGGCTCTGTCGATGAGGTGGAAGATGCCATGCACCAGGGGAAAGTGGATTTTTCGGTCAGCACCTTTCCGCGGTATACCTACAATGTAAAGAGTATTCCCTTCTGGACGGAACGGCTCGCAGCCGCCATTCCGCAGAAGATCATGGAGAAGTACCTGGCGGACAGCAGGGATAAGCTGCTGGCCGACCCGGGCCATGCGGACTGGAAGGTTCTGGAGGCATGTCCCTTTATCGCGCTGGCGCCGACGATCCGCTCGGGAATGCCCTTTTACCAGATCTGCCAGGAGCTGGGCATCCGTCCGAATATTATACTGGAGGGAAAAAGCGCAGATGCGCTGGTTCCCATCTGCATGGACGGGATGGGAGTGCTGGTCTGTCCCGATATCTTTTTTTATCCCTACCGCCAGATGATGAAGCTTGGAAATCAGAGAGTATATATCTTTACCCAGGAGGAACATCTGTCCCAGGATATCTGCGTTAATTACCTGAAGAATAAGTACCTATCCGCGGCATCCCGCGCGTTCATTCATATTCTGAGAAATGAATCCTATGCGGTAAAGAACTGAATTGCCGCAGAAGAGTTCTGACAGACAACGGAATAGCATGTAACAAAAAGGAGAAAGGCCATCTGGTCTTTCTTCTTTTTGCTTTCGGTGGAGATGCCATTATTCCCACAGATGAAATACTGTACCACCCCTGTTCTTTACTGTTGGATTTCACCGTATTAAAGTATTAAAATTCAAACTGTATTTACATATTCTCAGGAGGTATTGCAATGGGCGAATTCTTTATAACAGCAAAAACTGGAATTACCGGTGACGGAAAGACGGTGCTTTCCCCGGTATGGGTCGGAATTGATGGTGACAAAATCACCTATGTGTCGGAGGAAAAGCCGGAGAGAGCCGTTCCGGAAAATACGACGGATATGGGTGACTGCACGCTGACGCCCGGTCTTTTCAATCTGCATGACCACGTCAACCGCAAGCAGCTGCGGGAGAACGCTTCTCTGCCGCTGAACGTCCGATCGAAGGATTTCATGTCCCAGTCTTACCAGTATATGCTGCTTCACGGCGTTCATAATGTAAAGCTGATGCTCGGAGAGGGAATCAGTTTTGTCCGTGATTTCGGACTTGGGGAGATGACGGCAATCAACCTGAAGCGGGGAATCAAGGAAGGCCTGGTTCCCGGACCGGAAATGATGGTCTGCGGACTGGATATTGTACAGACCGGCGGCCACTGCCATAAGTTCGCGCTGGAAGTTGACGGACCGGCAGAAGTGATGAAGGCTGTCAGAGCCCAGATCCGGGACGGCGCAGACTTTATCAAGTTCATGGCCAGCGGCGGTCTGGAGGCATTCCCGAGAGAGGATCCCAAGTATTGTGAGTTCACGCTGGAGGAGCTGAAGGCCGGTATTGAAGTGGCCCATGAGGCAGGCAAGAAGTGCGCAGCCCATGTATATCCCACCGCAGCAATCAAGAGAGTTCTGGAAGCGGGCATCGATACCGTGGAGCACGGCGTTCTGATGGACGATGAGTGTATCGATATCATGGTGAAGAAGAACACTCCGGTCATCCCGACAATGACCGGCGTGAGAGCATCCTTCTTTATCGAGCCCGTCAGCGAAGAGAAGAAGAGAAATATTCCGCTGCTGGAAGAGAGAATCTGGGGTCCCCACGCGATCTCCGTTAAGAAGGAAGTGCAGGCAGGACTGCTGGTCGGTACCGGTACCGATACCTACGGCCGTCTGGCAGATGAGGTCCGGATGATCATGGCAGCCGCAGAGGAAACCCCGGTGCAGGCCCTGGCCCATGCAACCGGCGTGGCGGCCAAGATTGTGGAACGACCCGATCTGGGACTGCTCGAAGAAGGAAAGCACGCCAATGTGGCAGCATTCCCGGGTGATCTGTCAAAGTCCCTTGATACCCTTGACCATGCGAAGCAGCTGTGGCTTCACGGAAAAGCGCAGCTGTAAGAGAGGATGCCATGAATCGAAGAATATTACTGGAGTGGCCGGATCTCGGACTGTTCGCCGTTGCCGAGCTGGCAGATGACAAAAACAAAGAGCTCTGCGACGACCTCTGGAACGCGCTCCCGATCAAAAGTATCATGAACAACGCCGTCATCACCGATGGATCGATGTACTGCTGGCTTCCGCTGCTGAGCTTTGCGCCGATTCATTATAAGGAGAGGATCGACCAGGCACCGATTGGACGCCTTCGTTACTCCCAGGGTACGGGAAACAAGCTGATTGTTCAGTATTCCGAGTGCTTTGAGGATGTGAAGGGAACGGTTCTCGGCGAAGTGATTCCGGAGCATATCGATATCATCCGGAAGGTGGGAGAGAAGGCCAGAGAATCCATCTTTATGACAAAGAACGAGCTGCACGTGCGTATTTCCCGGCTGGGCGAGGATGAGCCGCAGGATGACCGGATTCCGCAGGTGGATATTCCTGATAGAATCCGTCCGGAGGTTAAGGATCTGGTGGACAGAATCCTGGAGAAGACTCTGGAAGCGACGCAGGCAGAGCCGGAAGAGAACAAACTGGCCCGTACCGGCAGAGTCGCCGGCGTGGGAAGCTGCGGGCAGTACTTCAGTACCTGGGAATTCGTATACAGCCTGACAAGAGATCTGTCCATGTATACGCTGTATCCCATTGCCCACATGTGCAGAACAACGAACCTCGATGTGCGGCAGCTGGAGAAGGTATATATGGAGATGGAGCCCGGATATACCGGCGTTCTCGGCTCCTATGGCCTCAGGCAGCTCCGTGAATTCTCCCGGGAAATCAAGGCATTCATTGTGGAAGAATCCCTGAGCAGAGAAGAATTTCAGTGCCTGGTGGATGCATTTACCCTCTATGCGAACCAGGTGGCCGCCTGGGCGTATTTCTACTTCCCCTGGGGAATCGGAACGTCCTGCTTCCGTTTTGCCGATGCATATAAAAACTACGAGGCAAAAGAGTAATGAATCGGAAACAGTAATCAATGCTGTTTTATAAAAAAGGAGGAGTACTATGAAGAAGAATATTCTGGCAATCGCAGCAGTGACAGCCCTGCTGGCAGCAAATCTTGCAGCCTGCGGTTCCTCTGCCCCGGCAACCACAACAGCAGCGGCGGAGACCACAGCTGCTGAAGCTGCTGCAGCGGAGACGGAGAAAGCGGAAGAGACAGAAGCAGCTCTGGTCGAAGCAGTTACGCTGAAGTTCGCAGTGGAGATGGCGGAAGACACTCCCGAAGCGATCGCTTCTTATGAGTTCGCCGAAAAGGTCGAAGAGCAGACCGGCGGCGCGGTAAAGATTGAGGTTTATACCAACGGACAGCTGGGTGAGCCGGCGACCGTCATCGAGAGCGCACAGATGGGCAATGTCGATCTTCTTTCCCTTCCGGCCAGCGATTTCAAGAGCTTTGACAATATTTTCGGCGTTGAGGCAATTCCCTATCTCTATGCCAACAATGAAGCGGTTGTCAAGGTGCTGAAGGAAACCGGAATAGCAGATACCCAGAAGCAGATTCTGGCAGATAACGGACTTACCCTTCTGAATGAGGGAAGAGACTACTTCCGCGGCCCGTACCGTGTACTGGTGTCCAAAAAGCCGGTTCGTTCCATCGAAGATTTAAAGGGACTTCGCTTCCGTACCTTCGAGAACAAGAATTACATGACGGCTTATGAGATTCTCGGAGCAAACCCCATCGTCATTGCCTGGAGTGAGACCTACATGGCCCTGCAGAACGGCGTGGCGGAAGCTGCAACCTCTGCCATCGGCAGCCTGAAGAATCAGAAGCTGACGGAAGTGGCTCCCTATGTCACCAATGTGAACGAGTACGTGTCCAGCGTCCTGATCCTGGCCAGCGGTGCCAAGTATGATTCTATCTCTGAGGAGAACAAGGCAATCCTTAAAAAGTGCGCCGATGAACTCGGAGAGAAAGCACAGGAGCTGGTAAATGAAGGCCTGGAGAAAGATATCGAAGAGATGAAGGCAGCAGGCGCGGAGTTTATCGATATTGATACCAAGCCGGCAAGAGAAGCCCTCAAGGACTTCTACTACTCTCTGGAAGAAGACGGTACCCTTCCTGAGGGAACAGTAGATGTAGTTCTGGCACAGTAAATAAGACGGATATGACGGATGTGCAGGCCCCTGCGGGCCTGCACAGAACGGAATGAATACAAGGAGGGCTGCATTTGTTTGACAGATTTTTGAAACGGGCCAGCGATGTGATGATGTGGGTTGCCATTGCTGCTCTGTGTGCCACCATCATCGTCAATGCGCTTGAGATCTTCCAGAGGTTCTTCCTGGGAAAGAGTATGTACTGGATTCAGGATGTGACCCTTCTTTTCATGATGTGGTTTATTTTTCCGGGCATGGTTCGGGTTTCCTATAAAGGGACCGATGTCTTTGTTGATTTCTTTATCGGAAAGATGCCGGAGAAAACCAGGCGGGTTCTGGAATGCGTCAATGACCTGTTGTCTTTCCTCATCTGCTTTATCCTGTGCTGGTTCAGCGTAAACCTTGCAGTGCTCCGAAAGGGCAAGGCCATGATGACATCGGAGATTCCGTACTTTTATTATACCCTGGCGATGATTGTCTGTTTCGGACTCATTGCAGCCGTGTATTTTAATAAGTTTATCGGGCGGTTTCGGAAGAAGGAGGAGACGGCATGACAGTTGGACTGGTACTTATCGCGGTCTTTCTCGCTGCGATTCTCTTCGGACTCCCGCTGAGCATGGGGATGGGCCTGGGAACGATGGCGTCTCTCTGGGTCGGAAAGATGGATATTTCCACGCTGCCGATGCTGATCCAGAAGGGTGCAAACAGCTATACCCTTGTATCGATCCCCTACTTTATTCTGGCCGCCAATATCATGAACACCGGCGGAATTACCAACCGGATTTTCGATTTCTGTGAGTCCCTCTGCTGCTGGATGCACGGCGGCCTTGCACAGGTCAATGTTCTCGCCAGCGTGATTTTTGCCGGCATTTCCGGAACATCCTCCGGCGATGCGGCCGGACTCGGCATGATCGAGATTGAGGCGATGACCAGAAAAGGATATGACCGGAAATGGTCTGTGGGCATCACCATGGCCTCCTCCATTCTTGGACCGATTATTCCTCCGTCTGTAGGATTTATCGTCTATGCCAGCCTTGCCGGGGTATCCGTGGCTGAACTGTTTGTGGCCGGCCTTCTGCCAGGCATCGTTCTGGCTCTTCTTCTGATGGTGGCCAATTATTTTATCGCTGTCAGCGGCAAGGTTGACTGCCCTCCGCCGGTAAAATTCGACCCGGCCAGAGTGGTCTATACATTCAAAAGGGGATTCTTTGCACTCCTTGCACCGGTTATTATTCTGGCATCCCTGCTGTCCGGTATGGCTACTGCCACAGAGACAGGCGTTATCGCGGTCGTTTATGCGTTCATCGCCAGCGCCATTTACCGCGAACTGCACTGGAAAGACCTGGTTGAGACGCTGAAGAATACCATTGAATCTTCGGCAGTGATCATGTTCTTAATCGGTATGGGCTACGGTATCGGATATGTGCTGACGCTGGAGAAAATCCCCCATAAGCTGACCCAGCTTCTTCTGGGCATCACAACCGACAAGAATGTGCTGCTTCTTCTGATTCTCATTTTCCTTACCATTCTGGGAATGTTCATGGAAGCGACCGTCATCCGCATCATTACGGTGCCGCTGCTTCTCCCTGTGGTAAATGCCATGGGAATCAATCTCCTCCATTTCGGCGTAGTGCATACCCTAATCGGCCTTCTCGGAACCATGACGCCTCCGGTCGGGTCAAACCTGATGATCATGTGCACGGTTGCGAAGATGAAGTATTCCGACGTGGTAAAAGCCACGCTGCCCATGTGGGTTCCGCTGATCCTGTCGGTGATCATCATCACCTATGTGCCGATCATCACTCTGTGGCTGCCCACGATTGTGTACGGTCACTGATGGCGGCTGTATTTCCCATACTGTCTGAATTGAACAATTCCGGTACCCCTGCGTTATCCGCACGCAGGGGTATTTTTTTATAAGTGCCCGGGTATTTGCTTTCTCCCGCCGGTAGAATTATAATCATATTGATGTGGTCACAAAGACTTTGTGCAGCGCGGTAAGCGCGGAAGAGAGGATAAGCCATTGATTCTGTTTATAAATGCCTGTGTCCGTAAGGAGTCGAGGACAAAAATCCTGGCGGACCGTCTTCTGGCAAAACTAAAAGAAGATACAGAAAGTAATCCGGAAAATGATATAAAGAATACTGCAGAAAATGTTATCGAAGAACTGCGGCTGGAGGAGATGTCCTTCCCAGCAGCGGATGAGGCCTTTCTCCAGAAGAGAGACGCCCTGCTTGCTGCCGGGAAGTTCGAGGATCCTCTGTTTGCACCGGCAAGACAATTTGCCAGTGCAGATACTA